>JAGQGA010000565.1 GCA_020432595.1 Anaerolineales bacterium
TTTTCACCACGTTCAGCTCATTCAGGGCAGCGCCCACACGGTGCTGTGGACGGGCTGCGCTCCGGCAATTTTTGACGAGGTTTACGTCAACTTTCCCGATCCCTGGCCTAAACACCCGCAGCGGCGGGTGATCAACGACACCTTTTTGCATTTGCTGGCTTCGCGCATGGGGGAAAACGGCCGTTTAGCCATCGCCACCGACCACGCCGACTACGCCGCCTGGATCACCGACTGCCTGGAGCGAACCCCCTACTTTACCAGCCGCTTGCCCACAACCTTTGTCACCGAAGACAACGAGCGATTACGCACCAAGTATGAACAATTTGCCATTGCCGACGGCCGTACCTGTCATTACTATCATTGGCAGCGGAACAAAACGGCCGTTGCCAACCTCTTCCACCCACCCAAGGAGCGCCCCATGCCCCACACCATTTTGCGAACCCCCCTTACCCTGTCAGAAATAAGCGGCCGTTTCAACAAACCATACGCCAGCGAAGGCGGTTACACCGTCCGTCTCATCGAAATTTTCCAATCCCCCCACTACCCCGCCTTGCTCATTGACACCTACATCAGCGAACCCGCCCTCAATCAGCACGTCGCCTTAAGCATCCACCAGCGCGACGACGGCACCATGATTGTTGGCCTGCGCGAGATCGGCTTTCCCCGCCCCACCAACGGCGTACATTTTGCCATTCACGCCGTCACCCAATGGCTGTTGGGGCTGCATTCCGATACGGTGCTTGTTAAGAGCAATCTCAACTTTGACGATACATAATGCTGCAGGGTCATATGTCAAATGACCCTGTAAGGAATCATTGGTAAAAACAAAGCGTTGGTTGAAACCGGTTGCTTTGTCAAAGGGGCAGCATATAATCAATTTTCATATGCAGCCTACAAACGGAGGACAATGGATGACCACAAAAATCCTGGTGATTGAAGACGAAGAACGCATTCGAGAATTTTTGAAGCGTGGTCTAAGTTTTGAAGGCTACCAAGTCGAAACGGCCGCTGATGGACAAACTGGTCTGGATTTGGCGCGTGAAGAGCCACCCGACTTGGTGCTACTTGATTTGATGTTGCCTGGCATGGACGGACTGGAAGTGTGCCGCCGCCTGCGGGCAGCCAGCGAAGTGCCAATTTTAATGTTGACCGCCAAGGAAACCATTGAGGATCGGGTGGTGGGGCTGGATGCCGGGGCCGATGATTACCTGGTTAAACCCTTTGCCTTTGACGAACTGATGGCGCGAATGCGTGCCTTGCTGCGGCGGGCGCAGCCATCCAAGCCCCAAATTTACCGCTTTGCCGATTTAGAATTGGATACTGGTACGCGGCAGGGGCGACGCGGCGGCCATCTGTTTGATCTGACGGCGAAAGAGTATGAACTGCTGGAGCTTTTTATGCGTCATCCCCGTCAGGTTCTTACCCGTGACATCATTTTTGACCGGGTTTGGGATTATGATTTTGGTGGTGAAAGTAACATCATTGAAGTTTATGTGCGCTACTTGCGGCAAAAGACCGAGCAGTCGGGGATGTCGCGCCTCATCCACACCGTGCGCGGCATTGGCTATGTGCTGCGGGATGATGGTTGATCGAAGCCGTTACGCAAGCTGAGATAACCCCTTGACGATTCAAAACCGCCTTCTTTTTATCTATACTGCTATTTTTACGATAGCGTTTATCATCTTTGCGCTCATCATCTACACCTTGCCGCGTGATCGGGTGCTGGCGGAAATAGATGCTGATCTGGAAGCATTGGCCGCTGAAGTGGTGCAGCCCGGCCCGCTGCCGCAAGAGCTAGAGAATTTACGCACGGCTTCGACATTTATGCTGATTGTAAACACTCAGGGTGATATTGTCGGTCGTTCGCGTAATTTGACTGGTTATAGTGGTCTGTTGGATGAGGATGGTTTGCAACAAGATAAGCAACTGCGGCTGGTGCGGCTGGAAGATGACACGCTGCTGCGGGTGCTGACGGTGCCGTTGGTGTTAAAGGAGGGCGACCAAACCAGCTTTCTTGGGCATTTGCAGGTGGCGCGGCTGCTGGACAGCTATGAGAGCTTTAACCGGGTGCTGGTGGTGGCACTGCTAATTGGCCTGTTTGCCGCCACCACCTCGCTGTTTGTAGCGGTGCTGCTGACACCACGTTTGTTTAAGCCATTGGAAGATATGGCAGAGGTGGCGCGGCAAATTACGCGGGCCGATGATTTGGGACGGCGCGTGCCAGACCCCGGTGGAAGTGATGAGATTGGGGATTTGGCGCGGGCGTTTAACCAGACGCTGGAGCGGCTGGAGCGGTTGTTTACAACGCAGCACCGACTGTTGGCAGATGTGTCGCATGAGTTGCGCACGCCGTTGACGACGGTGCGGGGGAATATTGACCTGATGCGTCGCATGGGGGAGATGGATGCGGAGTCTATGGCGGCGATTCAGGATGAGTTGGAGCGGATGACGCGGCTGGTGGGGGATTTGCTGCTGTTGGCGCGGGCGGATTCGGGCGGGCTGCCGCTGCACTGGGGGGCAGTGGAACTGGATAGTGTGCTGTTTGAGGTGTATCGGCAGGTGAGTTTGCTGGATCGGGGGGTGGGGGTGGTATTAACGGCCGTTGATCAAGCCACTGTCCACGGCGACCCCGACCGGCTCAAACAGCTCCTGCTCAATCTGGTGGACAATGCCATCAAATACACCCCACGCGGCGGCAAAGTGGAATTGAGTCTAGCGAAAGAAGATGGTTGGGCTATTATCAGCATTAGTGATACCGGTATTGGTATTCCCAAAGAAGATTTACCCCACATTTTTGAACGGTTTTACCGGGTGGACAAAGCACGCAGCCGTATGCAAGGTGGTTCTGGTTTAGGGCTTTCCATCGCCAAATGGATTGCCGACGCGCATGACGCGGTGCTAAAGGTGAACAGTGAAGTCGGTCAGGGAACGACCTTTGTGATCAAATTGCCAATTATTGAGCTAGGTGAGGAAGAAGAGGACGAGGAAGTGGAAACGTTAACGACCACTCAGCGGCTGCGGCTGTTGGGTGCTAATCTGCGGCGTTCATAAACGTAGAAGTTACAGCAGAAGTTGAACTTCTCAGAAGAAGTTCAACTTCTATATTTTCAGCGGCGGTTGATTAGCATGTAGATGCCAAAGCCGATGATGAGTAAAGGCCAGAAGATGCCGCTGTGGATAAATCCCATCTTGCTAAACAGGAAAAATACACCCATGATGACGAGCAAAATGCCGACGGTTTGGGGTTGCCCTATTTTTCCAACGCTCGTGTAAAGTCGTTCTCCCATTTCATCCAGGTTTTTCTTGATAGTTTCGGCGTTGTTAACTTCCCCGTGGTCAGCTTGGGGCATGATTATCCACAGGATGAAGTAAATGGGCAGACCAATACCGCTGGCAAAAAGCAGGATTAAAAAGGCCAGCCGGATCAATACGGAATCTATGCCAAGATAGGTGGCGATGCCGCCGCAGACCCCCGCAATGATCTGGTCTGTATTGCTTCGGGTGAGTCTTGCTTCAGACATGTCTTAACCTCCATTCGTTACAATCATCCTCATTGGGACGATGTTATTTTCTGCCCTTCTATACGCTGGGGCGGGGTGAAAGTTGCAAGGGGTTTATGAGAATCAACTGAACGGCCGTTTCTGTTCTCACCCCATTCTCTTCACTTTCTCGCCAAAGCCCCGCTTTTTGCATATACTGTTTTGTTGAGATTTTGTATTGGATTATCTGTAAAGTCGAGACAATTTGCCCATTCTGACTTTACAAACTGACGCTAACATTGAAAAAATTTGTTGCCAACTTAGTTCG
>JAGQGA010000566.1 GCA_020432595.1 Anaerolineales bacterium
CACTTTAAGTGGGTAGAACACACCGAAGAGCGCATGTTTCATTCTTTGTTGGCCGTGCCGCTGCTGCTTGAAGATCAACCCATTGGGGCCATGAATGTCCAAACCATCATCCCTCACCTTTACAGCGAAGATGAGGTGGAGATTTTGTCGCTGATCGGCGATTTGGCGGCAGGAGCCTTGACCAGGGCGCAGCTTTATGACAAGCAGCGGCGGCAAATTGAGGAGATGCAGGCGGTGGCGCGGGTCAGCGAGGCGATTACCTCACCGCAATATTTAGACGACATTTTGCGGGTGGTGACGGAACTGGCGGCGCAGACGATGCAAGCGGCCGTTTGCTCCATGTTTTTGCTGGATGAAAGCGGCACCCAGCTTGTGATGCGGGCAGCGCAAAAAATGACCAACCCCTATCAAAATCGCCGGCCGATTCCCTTAGGGCATGGGGTGGTGGGGGAAGTGGCGCAGTTGGGTGAAGCGGTCTACATCCGCGACGTGCGCGACGACCCGCGCTACAAAGGCGGAGCCTTGGCGCGAGCCGAGGGGTTGGTGTCGCTGCTATCGGTTCCGCTTAGCGTGCAGGATCGGGTGATTGGGGTGCTGAACTGTTATACGGCCGTGGAGCGGCAATTTACGGAAGCGGAAAAAACGTTGTTTTCGACGTTGGCAAACCAGACGGCGCTGGCAATTGAGAATGCGCGGCTGTCTACAAATACGGCCGTTATTCGGGAGATGCACCACCGTATCAAAAACAATCTGCAAACGGTTGCCATGCTCATGCAGCTCCAGCTAATGGATGCTGAGCGGCTCACAGCGCGGCAGGTTTTAGAGACCAACATCCACCGCATTCGTAGCATAGCGGCTGTGCATGAGGTGCTGTCTGAGCGCAGCTTCCGGTTGGTGGATGTTAAGGATGTGGTTACGCGGCTGATGCAAACCACCCGTGACGCGATGACTGCCCCCCAGCAAACCATCACCATCCAGGTGAGTGGCGAGCCGCTGCAACTGCCAAGCCGCGCCGCTACCGCCCTGACGCTAGTAATTAATGAGTTGGTGCAAAATGCACTGGAACATGCCTTTGTGGGGCGCACAACTGGTATTGTCTCCATTTCCTTGGGGCGTTCTCCCCATGAATTAATTGTGTTGGTACGAGACGATGGTGTGGGTATGGCTATGGAACCCAAGCACGGATTAGGGTTAGAGATAGCTCATACGCTTGTAGGAGAAGATTTACGCGGCCGGATAAAATTTAACCGGCTGCCAGAGGGTGGTACAGAGGTTAGTATTCGGATGCCGCGAGCGATTGAACAGGAGATGGATGAATGAGAATCTTGATTGCCGATGACGAATCCATTATCCGCATGGGGCTGAAAGCGATGCTGCAACAGCTTGGGCATGAAGTCATCGCGGCCAGCAACGGCAGCGAGGCATTGCGGTTGGCACGTAGCCAAAACCCTGATTTGGCGATTCTGGACATCAAAATGCCGTATACCAGTGGTTTGCAGGCGGCGGAAACATTGTCCCAAACGCAGCCGATGCCCATTTTGCTGCTGACGGCCTACAGCGAAAAGGATTTGATTGAGGAGGCAGCGGCACTGCCTATTAACGGGTATTTGATTAAGCCGATTAAACCAGAGGAGCTAACGGCCGCTATTGCCGTTGCCCAACATCGCTTTGCCGAAAGCCAGGCGTTAGCCAGTGAAAAGGCAGAGTTGGAGCAGAAGTTAGCCGAGCGGAAGTTGATTGATAAGGCGAAGGGAAAGCTGATGCAGACGGGGCTGGATGAGGAGCAAGCGTACCGGGCGCTTCAGATACATGCCCGCAATAAACGTATTTCGATGGCAGAAGCAGCAACGGCCGTTCTTAAGTGGGCTAAGCCATAAAAAAAGGGCACCTGGTTTTCCAGATGCCCTTTTGCTAAGTTGTTTTCAACGATGTTAGGCGTCTACAACCGTATCCTGTCGGTTTTCAATACGCGGAGCCGCTTCCAAACGAATAAACTTTAACTCATCACCCTCTACATCAATCCGCACTCTGTCGCCAGCATTAAATAACCCTTTCAACATTTGTACCGACAACGGGCTTTCTACATGACGTTGAATAGCACGGCGTAGCGGTCGCGCTCCAAAATCTTTGTCATATCCTTGGGCAGCTAACCATCGCTGAGCCGCTTCGGTTAATTCCACCGTTAGACCACCGTGTTCTTCCAGCCGCGCCTGTACTTCTTTCATTTGCAGGTTCACAATTTCCATCACATCTTCTTCGGTGAGCGGCTCAAAGATAATGATTTCATCAATGCGGTTGATAAATTCGGGGCGGAACGTCTTTTTCAAGGCATCAGCAATGCGTTTATGCCCTTCTTTTTCTTTGCTGCTGTTGGTGCCAGCAAAGCCCAGCGCTCCGGCGCTTTTGACAAACGAGGTGCCTACGTTACTGGTCATGACGATGACCGTATTGCGGAAGTTGACCACGCGCCCTTGTCCATCGGTTAAACGGCCGTCATCTAACAATTGCAGCAGCGCATTCCACACATCCGGGTGCGCCTTCTCAATCTCGTCAAACAGCACCACCGAATAAGGGCGACGGCGTACCTGCTCTGTAAGCTGCCCACCCTGTTCATAGCCAATGTAGCCAGGAGGGGCACCAAACAGACGGCTAACGGTGTGCTGTTCGCGGAATTCGCTCATGTCCACACGGATGAGCGCGTCCTCATCGTCAAACAGGAATTCGGCCAACGCCTTAGCCAGCTCGGTCTTGCCCACGCCGGAACTGCCCAGGAAAATGAAGGAGCCAATCGGCCGGCGGGGGTCACTCATCCCCGAGCGACTGCGCCGAATGGCGTCTGACAGTGCCTCAATGGCCTTATGCTGCCCGACAATTCGCTCATGCAGCCGCTCTTCCATGTTCAGCAGTTTCTCGGCCTCTGTTTCCAGCATTTGGTTCAGCGGAATCCCTGTCCAGGCCGAAACCACTTCCGCAATATCATGCTCATCCACCATCTCATCCAGCATGTTTTCGTGCTTCCACGCTTCGCGCTGCTCAGCATAAAGGGTGTCTATCCTCAGCCTGTCGGCACGCAACCGAGCGGCACGTTCATAGTCACGAACAGTGTGCGCCTCTTCTTCATCCAGTGTCAGTTGGTCAATCTCTTTACGCAGCTTTTTTAATTCTGGCGGCAGCGTGTAAAGTGCCACACGTAGCTTGGCGGCTGCTTCATCAATGAGGTCAATCGCTTTATCCGGCAGGCGGCGGTCAGTTACATAACGGTCAGACAGTTTAGCTGCGGCAACCAGCGCATTATCGGCATAGGTCACTTTATGATGCCCTTCATATCGGTCGCGCAGACCGCGCAGCATCTCAATGGTGTCCTCTACGCTGGGTTCATCTACAAACACGGGGGCAAAGCGGCGCTCCAAAGCACTGTCACGCTCAATATATTGGCGATATTCATCCAGCGTTGTGGCCCCCACACATTGCAGTTCGCCTCGCGCCAGCGCTGGTTTGAGCATATTGCTGGCATCCATCGCCCCTTGGGCGGAACCGGCTCCCACGACGGTGTGGAGTTCATCAATAAAAAGAATGATTTCTCCCTGCGCCCGCTGAATTTCTTCCATAGCGGCTTTGAGTCGTTCCTCGAATTCCCCTCGGAAACGGCTGCCAGCGATCATGGCACCCAGGTCAAGCGAGAGAACCTTTTTGTTCATCAGGTTTTCTGGCACATCGCTGGCATTAATTTTGAGTGCCAACCCTTCAACAATAGCGGTTTTGCCAACGCCAGCCTCGCCAATGAGCACGGGGTTGTTTTTGG
>JAGQGA010000567.1 GCA_020432595.1 Anaerolineales bacterium
CTTCGGCAATTGCCAGCGAGTCGGTAATGTCGTCGGCATAGGCAATTTCCACGTCGTGCTGCTGCAAAAACGTGGTGTCGCTGCGGGGGCGAACGACGGCACGTAGCTGGTGGCCTGCGGCTAACAGTTGGGGAATGAGGTTGTGGCCGAGGAAGCCTGTTGCTCCGGTGATGAGTATCATGGGTGGGTAACGGTAATCAGTTATTAGTAATCGGTAATCAGTGCCAAAACCGATTACCGATTACTGGTTACTGACAATCGCTTAGTCTGAGTTGCTGATTGGTGACAATATCGAGGGAGTATAAGGGACAAATATTGATATTTGTCTTTCGGTTGTGAAGAAAAATACCCCAGGAGGGATTCGAACCCCCAACCACCGGATTAGAAGTCCGATGCTCTATCCCTTGAGCTACTGGGGCTAGAAGGTACGGTTATTGTAGTGGGCAATAAAACGGCCGTCAATTGGGGATTTGTGACCCCCCAGCCGTTGGGGGAAACAAACTAACCTGGTCGCCATCGTGCAGCACAGCATCAATGTCCACCGCTTCGGCGTTGATGGAGGCAGCATTCAAGGAACCGCTGGGCATCCCCAGTGCTTCGACCAGGTGAATGACGCGAGCGTCATCGGGGAGGGTGATAGTAAAGGGGTGGTGGGGGGCACCAACGGCCGTTTCTGGCCGATAACGCCGCAACACCCCATACAGCTTCACATTAATCTTCATCAGGCACCGGCCGAATTCCCTGGTAAACCCGTGGGCCACCCAGCGTCCGCAGCACCACCGTGGGTGAACGCTGCACTCGCTTGGCAATCTCACGCGCCGTCATGGGCTGGTTGGCGTTTGCCAATAGCACACAAAATGCCGCATCTACCAGCGACGTGCGTGTAGCAAAATCGGCCGGCATTTGGTTAAAGTAGCTTTGAATCAGATATTGAAATCCATCCACCCGGCGTACTTCGCCCGTTTGTGGGTCAACCAGATCAACCTCTTCAATGTCAGAAGACGGAATAATATCTTCACCAATATTCAGCCGCGTTTGTAAAAACGTCTTTAAATCAAGATCAGACTCCTCCCACCAAGAATAATCAATATAAAACTTGGTGTCCGCCGTAACGCGCTTGATAGACGATGGATTAATCTTGGGTCGTGGATCAGTAGACACGTCAATCCCTCACTTTGGGCAATCAGAGGCTTTTCATGAATCGCAACGAAAGCCCCAATTCAGTTAATTTCCTTGCCAGCGGCTGCTGTCAAAGCGCCAATAATGGTCTCCCACCGGCTGGAAGGCAGGATGACGCACCAGTTCAGCAAAGATAGGGCCTGGTGGCAGCCGCTTGAGCATGTTGATGGCACTGTAGAGTGTTTTGGCATGAACCGTATTTTGCGGGTTTAGTGCTGACAGTTCAGGGAAAATTTCTGCCAACAGGCTGGCAATGGAACGATGGTTTGTTTCGACACGGCGCCACAGGGTGTCAATGGCCGCCACTACGTCAGTGCCAACAATGAGCAGGTCATCATAGCCGGCCGCAATGGCACGACGACTTAGCTCAAAGCGAATACGGTTATTGTTGGCTGTTGCTAGCCGTACCCACTCTCGGCGCGGCCGGTGGCGATCATATCCCAGCATGACAACACCTGGTTTGGAGCCAGGCTTCAGATGAATAAACCCCCCAATGGGAATTTCGTTGGTGGCAAACCAATCCTGAAAGCCAAAGATGTACCGCTTTTCTTGCACCACCCAGCCCACAATTTCTTCTTGGGTTTCATCATCAATAAAAATGATGCGCTGACGCGGCGAACGGCTGGTGGGGAAGAGAGGGCGGGTGCTGCTGTTGAGCGGCAGCGTGCCAGACAGCCGATGGGGGTAGGTAAGCGTGAGCAGGGTAGATTGCTGATGAGTAACTGGCTGTAAATCCGACCATTCATCATCAAGTTCTCGCTCTAGCATAAGCAGTTGTGGGCTAAGCAAAGCGCGGTCGTAGGGAATGGGGGTATAACGCAGCCGTTCTGGGGTTTCGCGCACTTCGTTTGGCTCTAGCCGATGCAGGAACCAGTGAACTTGCCCGGTAGGCGCGATTTCATCAAAACGGCCGTCTTGCTGCAGGCCATAATTTAAGGAAAAGCGCTGTACCGAGAGTGGAATGCTGGGGTCAATATCCAGATGCGGCAAGATTTCTTCCGGGGGCAGTGGGCCACCGCCGCTGATTTCTAACACAGCTTCGGCCAGGTGAAGATGCCCAATGTTGATATCGCACATGAGCGATTTGACAAACCATTCTTTACCCAAGCGAATAAACTCACTATGCTCTTCGAGCATCGCACCCAATTTTTCACTGACCAAATGGGCGTAGCGATTGTGGAGATGATCAATATTGACATCCCGCAACAAGGCCAGCAGGTGGTCGTTGCTGTCTGAATTTAGGACGTGGCTTGTTTGTAAATCCATGGCAAATTCACGCGATTTGCCGTTAATGGTGGTCTTAAAGACGCTGAATTCACCATATTCTGGATTTTTTCCAACCCGAATTTCTTCCACCGTGCCGTTGGCAAATTTGAGCACGGGGAAGACAAGAGTGTCACCGAGGCTGTAGCTGTGGCCTGGTTGATACACTTTTTTACCGGCCAGCTTGCGCTCGGTTTGCTTCGCCTCATCCTGGATGCGGCGTTCCATGACCGTTCGTACTAGCGTGTCAAGCGTTTCTGGTTGTCCTGTATCCAGAAAGTGGTTGTAGATGTGTTCGACATCTGTTTCGGTTATTGAAAAATCTTGACCCCAATAGGCTGCTGTTTGCGTTTGCGCCTGAATCACATTGAACTCCTATGCACCGGGGGAACGTCTGTTTCTAAGGTGGCGGCTATGGATAGAGATTGAAAACGGTGCTTGCCATCTACAATTTAGATATTGTTTGCTGTCTACCCCGATTGTTAAAGAAAATTTGGAGAGTAAACAAATGTGCCCTTGTTTGCTATGGTGGGCGTTGTGGGTACCAAACAGATATAGGCACCTGGGCGGGTTTTTGTCTGACAAACGCATATTTAGCGTGGGTTTTCACAGATGCGTTCGCCAAACACAATCTAAAATTATACCAAATCGTTTATCTGCTTGCCAATCCGATTATTACCCGCCGACTCCACGATGAAACGTAAACGCTTTCCTAACGGAAGCTGAGGGGGTTTGCAATCTTTTTGAACGATGTGCTAGAATTTGCGCCGATTTTGATGGTTCACATGGATGCGGGCGGCTTAAAAGGCCGCTTTTTTTGCGTACTGAACGAATCTTGCAACTTCAGAAGAGGTGTTGTGTATGGAAAACAAACGTCCCACTGGCTTGATCGTTGTCGGTTTTTTGGTTGTGCTGGCACTGATTATTGCTGGTCTGTTTTTGCCGCCCATTTCGTTGGGTGAGCGATTGGGTTTGACAGGGGGGGGAGAGACGGCGGAAACGGCCGTTTCTGCCCCTGCCACCGACGCATCGGAGACAAGTAATGAAGAAACGGCCGTTGCTGAGGCCACAACCGCTATTCCTGGCGCAGTCGCGCTGTCGTTAAGCAGCGGCAGCGCAACCGTGAGTGCCGGTGGTGAAACAGGTTCGGCTCCGGCCAACGTTGCCTTCCAAAGCCAGGTCTACGCCATTGCTTATGAAGGTGCTGCGCCTACCGGGCAAGTTGCGCTCAACGTGCCTGCAGGCAGCGATGGCAGCAAGCTGGACATGATGGGTTGGGATGGCAGCAGTTGGCACTTTATGCCCAGCCAATATGATGCCAGCAGCCAGCAGCGGGTTTCAGTGGCGGCTCCATT
>JAGQGA010000568.1 GCA_020432595.1 Anaerolineales bacterium
CTGTTGGGGACGGATGGGTTGAATGAAGCCACAAACGAGCAACATGAAATGTTCGGCTATGAGCGTCTGTTGGCGCTTGTCGCCATGCTGGCCGACAAGTCGGCCGAAGAAATAGCACATGGTATTTATACCGCTGTTCGAGAATTTGGGACGGGCGAATTGCAGGATGATCAAACATTGCTCATTCTGAAATGTGTTCATTAATAGGAAGGGGTATCTACGTATTAGTCATCCCAAAGATCATACGAAGAAGCAAGCAATATGAATCAAACAGACACGATTAAACTCGAAGTACCTGCAAAGCATAAGTACCTCAATGTCGTTGGAGCCTGCATTACCTCTATTTTGGAACGAATGGAGGATATTGCCGAATCGGCCACGGTGGCATATGGAGTGGAGTTGGCGGTTCATGAAACGTGTACCAACATCGTGGAACATGCCTATGCTGGTATTAGTGGTCTTATTCACATGAGTATTACGATTGAACAGTCGCCGAAACGGCTTGTGATTGAGCTGAAGGATAACGGCCGTTCTTTTGACCCCGCCAAAGTACCGGAACCAAACCTGGAAGAGTCACAAGTTAATGGGTACGGACTTTTCCTCATGCACCAGCTTATGGATCGCGTTGATTATTACCCACAATCAGGACAAAATCGCTGGTATCTGGTTAAAAACCTAGAATCACGTATCGCAAGTTGAAGGAAGGATGATTGTAATGGCTAAAATTTTAGTGGTTGATGATGAACCAGTTACAAATCGGTTGCTTAGCTTGATGCTCCAGCGCATCAATCACAGCGTCATAACCGCCAATAACGGCATTGAAGCGTTGTCATATCTCGATAAAACACACATTGATCTCATGATAACCGACATCAACATGCCGGACATGAATGGCTTAACGCTGCTTGAGGAGCTGCGGGCTGACCAGCGGCATAAAAATATGCCCGTTATCGTTCTAACCGCCATCGGTCAAGAGCATATGTCGCAGTTAGCCGTTCAGAAAGGGGCGACAAATTTTCTCACCCGCCCCATTAGCTCGTGGGAATTGAAAGAGGCCGTCACCCACTGCTTACAAACGGCCTAATTTGCCGGTTTGGGGAGCCGTTAATGTGATTTGAAAGGTAAAGCCATTATCATAGTACCTAGTACTACAGTACCGTTGGTATAGAAGAACTGGGGAACTGAAATGGTTGCAAAAACAAACTTCAATCCAAATCTTATGCTTCTCGTTGTAATGGCACTGGCTTCGGCTCTTATTGGTTCGCTAATCGTCAATTATCGCAATTATCAAATCAGTAAGCAGTATGAGATGTTTTTTAGTGCTAATTTGCTTGACCCTTTCAATTTAAGCAGCTACCCATCATCGTCTCAGGTGGCAACGGCATCGAATGAGCGATTGGTTGTATTTTTTGGCGATTCACGGGCACTAGAATGGCCGGCACCCGCCAGTACAGCAGAATGGCACTTTATCAACCGGGGTATTAATGCCCAAACGTCTGTCCAGGCGGCCGGCCGCTATGAACACCATATTGCCGCGCTGCAACCAGATGTTATTGTGGTGCAGGTTGGCGTGAACGACCTGCGGCTCATTCCGCTGTTTCCAGAAAAGCGTGACCAGATCATTGCCAATGCCAAGCGTTATATTGATGATATTGTGGCGCAGGCACTGGCAAATGATTCCAAGGTTGTGTTAAGCACCATTTTTCCGGTGGGCAAACCGTCGTTGGAGCAAAAGTTAACGGGTGAGTCGGTGGAGGTGATAACGGCCGTTCGTGAAGTCAACCAATACATCCGGTCAGTTGCCACCGACCAAGTAAAAGTGTTAGAAGCCGACCGAATTTTGGGCGATGCCACCGGCAGCATTGTCCGCGTGGAATACCATGAAGACTTTCTCCATATCAACAAACGTGGTTACGACGCTTTAAACCAAGAGTTGGTGCGAATTTTGTCAACCATGAATTAGGCTCTGTGGATATTTCAGAACCTGGCAAAACACATCTTCACCCATTGCCCTATAGGGGAAAATGATTGGGCAATGGGTGCATAGGTAACAAATCAGAGAAGTGATGCAACTGAATCCCGATGTTCCCACCCACGTCTGCCCAAACTGCTGCAATAACCGGGCAGTCGTTTTTTACCAGGTGGATCAACTTCCCATCCACACCGTGCAACTACTTCGCTCTCGTCAGGAAGCCCTGGATGCCCCTTTGGGAAACATCACCCTCGGTTTTTGCCACACCTGCGGCTTTATCACCAACCTGAGCTTCGACCCAGATACGCTGCAATACAACAACAATTACGACAACACCCGCCGCCACTCACACACCTTTAGCGGCTTTGAAAAAGAGCTGGCCGTTTACCTGGTTAATCGGTACGCCCTGCATGGCAAAACGATTTTAGAAATTGGCTGCGGTCAGGGTGAATTTATTACCACCCTGTGCGAAATTGGCAACAACGTGGGCGTGGGGTTCGACCCCGCTTTTGTGCGTCAGCGCAGCAGCGTGGGGCTAACCTCCCAGGCTGGCATTACTTTTATTCAAGATGTTTACTCGGAGAAATATGCCAACTATCGCGGTGATTTTGTTGTGTGCAAGATGACGCTGGAGCATTTGCCAGAAACGGCCGTTTTTCTCAACATGATGCGCCGCGCCATTGAGCCAAAAGCCAACCTGGAACTAGAAACCATCCTCTTCTTTCAAGTCCCTAACACCCGCCACCTGCTCAACGAAGTCGCATTCTGGGACATTCACTACGAGCATTGCTCCTACTTCACCCCCGCTTCCCTGGGCTATTTGTTCCGGCAGCACAATCTAGAAATCCTGGACCTATACACCGGTTTTGACGACCAGTACATCATGATTGAAGCCCGCCCGGCAAACGGCCGTTTGTCCACCCCCCACCCCAACGAAGAACCCCTCGAAGAACTCGCCGACGATGTCGTCCACTTCACCAAAATCTACCCCCAAAAACTCAGCTACTGGCGCAACGCCATCAGCGAATGGCGTGCCAGGGGGCAAAAAGTCGTCCTCTGGGGTGCCGGCTCCAAATCCGTCTCCTTTCTCACCACCCTCGGCATCACCACCACCCACCTCAAATACGTCGTAGATGTCAACCCACGCAAAATCGGCACCCACATTGCCGGTACCGGGCAAAAAATCATCTCACCCCAGTTCCTAGAAATCTATCGCCCCGACATCGTCATCGTCATGAATCCCATCTACCAAGACGAAGTGCGCCACACCCTCTACGAGCTTGATCTAACTCCCCAAATCATTGGGGTCTAATGAAAACCCCGTGAGATCATCCGCCCAAGCGCGGCAACGTCATTATAATTGCCCATCAAAACATCCAATTACAGCAATTGGTTGAAACACGAATAGTTGACTTTCAATGATTGGGCATATGAATCTGCTGAATAACACCTTCGCTAACCAAACTGTTTTAATCACCGGCCACACCGGTTTCAAAGGCTCCTGGCTCACCGCCTGGCTGCTGCAACTTAGGGCTAACGTCGTTGGCTACAGCCTGCCCGATCTGCCCACCACCCCCAGCAACTTCGCCGCCATGCAGTTAGACCGCCGCATCACCGATATTCGTGGCGATATTCGTGATTATGCGAAGCTGCATCAGGTCATTGCCGAACACAAACCCAGCATTATTTTCCACCTTGCCGCGCAGCCCATCGTCCTCCACGCCGTGCGCCAGCCCAAAGAAAGTTTTGATGCCAACGCTGGGGGCACAGTTAACCTGTTGGAAGCTGTCCGCACCACCAACAGCGTCCGCGCCG
>JAGQGA010000569.1 GCA_020432595.1 Anaerolineales bacterium
AAGCCCCCAGCGGCAGCCGTTTCCGCGAAGCGTTTGAACAGGTGCCGCTGGTGGTCTCATTCTCCTCCTTTATGGACGACACCGCCCAATATGTGGATTTGGTTCTGCCTGAACCCACCTTTTTGGAGCGGTATGAAGACCACTTTATTGAGGGCATGGGGTATCCCGGTGTGGGGCTGCGCCAACCAACCGTCGGCCGGCAGCACGACACGCTCAGCGTTGGCGATTTCTTCCTACAGGTAGCGGCAGCGTTAGGCGGGGAAATTGCCAAATCTTTACCCTGGCACACCTATCAAGGGCTGCTGCGCTATCGGCTCAAGGATGTGGGTACCGATTGGGACACCATGAAGGAGCTAGGGCTGTGGCTGACACCGGGCTACCGCTTTGCTCGGCGCGGCAGCGACAAATGGGTACAGGAAGTGATTGGCACCGACCGCCGTTTTGCCCCGCGTGATGGCTATTTTGATTTTTATAGCCGCGAGCTGAAATGTATTTTGGATAACCAAAGCGCGGAGCAACTAGCTGCCCTGGGTCTTGCCCACATCAACGACACAACCTACCTGCCGCAATATGTCCCCACGCCTTATGCTGGCAGCGAGACGGAATACCCCTTGATGGTCAACGTTGTCACGCTGATGAGCCTGGGGCCGGTGAGTGCCGCCGCCAACATGCCCACGCTGCAAGAGATTAGCGGGATGACGGTGCAGGAGACCTGGGGTTCGTGGCTGGAAATGAACCCGGAAACGGCGGCACACCACCAGCTTGCGGATCATCAGGAAGTGTGGGTGGAAAGCCCCTTTGGCAAAGTGCAGACCAAGCTGCGGCTGGTGGCGGCGGTGCGGCCGGATGTGGTCAATATTCCCTACAACCAGGGACATACGGCCGTGGGTCGGTGGGCAAAAAATCGGGGTGTAAACGGCGTCACCCTGCTCGATCCGCAATCGGAACCGATTAGCGGGTTGGCGGCGTTTACCAACACCCGTGTGAAGGTGTATCCAGCGTAACTACGAGGGCATTATGACAAGTTGGGCAATGGTTATTGATTTGGATAAATGTGTGGCTTGCCAGGGGTGCAGCATCGCCTGCCGCTTTGAAAACAACACGCCGGTGGCGGCACCGGAACAAGCGCAAAAAGGGCGTGCCATTCGCTGGAACGATGTTTTCCCCGACCCGATTAACCCCACCGAAGAAACGGGGGAATATCCGTTTGTACGCACGCGGTATCTGACCCGGCCATGTATGCACTGCGTTAATCCTCCTTGCGTCAAAGTTTGCCCAGTGCAAGCTACCTATCGGGATGAGGAAGGGCTGGTGCGGCAGAATTATGACCGCTGCATTGGCTGCCGCTTTTGCACGGTGGCCTGCCCCTATGGTGTGCGCTACTTCAACTGGTACCAGCCAGAATGGACACCAGAACTGGCGCAGCACCTCTCGCCAGATGCGGTGACGGGGCCAGGGCGGTCTGAGGGGCCGGCCACACGGATGAAAGGGGTGGTGGAGAAATGCACCTTTTGTATCCACCGCCTGCAAAAAGCCCGTGCCCAGGCTGAAGCCGAGGGGCGGGATTTTCGGGCGGCAGACTATGTGCCAGCCTGTGTGCAAACCTGCACGGCCAAAGCTCGCTATTTTGGCGATTTAGACGATCCAGAAAGCACCGTCTCTAAGTTGGAGCAAAACCCCCGCGCCTTCCGGTTGCTGGAAGACGTGGGCACGCATCCGAAAGTTATTTACTTGCGAGAAGGATAAGCCATGCTCACTGTAAACACCCGCGACAAATCGTTGCTTATTGACCCTTTGTACCACATTGGCATTGGTTTCTGGCTGTTGGTGCTGGTTTTGCTCGGCATCATTGGCTGGGGAGGGTATATGTACTACCAGCAGATAACGGTTGGTTTGGGGCAAACGGGTTTGAACCGACCGGTATTTTGGGGTGTGTACATGGTGAACTTTATTTTTCTGATTGGGGTGAGTATGGCAGGGACGCTGATTTCGGCGGCACTGCAATTGACGGGTGCTAATTGGCGCCGGCCGATTACGCGGATTGCGGAAACGTTGACGGTGTTTGGGCTGCTGGTGGCGGCACTGCAAATTTTGTTTGATATGGGCCGGCCGGAACGGATGATTTCGATTTTTATTTACGGCCGTTTACAATCCCCCCTACTCTGGGACGCTACCTCCCTGACCCTGTACATTCTTGCCAGCATGGGAGCGTTGTTTATGCAACTGCTGCCCGACATCGCCTTACTGCGTGACAATGTGCCAGCCAATGCCCCCAAATGGCGCAGCTTTCTTTACCGGGCACTGGCTTTAGGCTGGCGCGGCAACCGGGAACAGTGGCGGCGGCTGGAAAAGGTGATCACCACCACCTCGATTCTGATCATTCCCATTGGCGTTTCGCTCCACACCGTCACCTCCTGGATATTCTCGACCACCGTGCAGCCGGGTTGGAAATCTACCATTTTGGGGCCTTATTTTGTCGTCGGTGCCGTTTTTTCCGGCATTGGGATGCTGCTGATTGTGGTGACGATTTTCCGGCAGCGCATGGGGCTACAGGAGTATATTCAGGAGCAGCAGTACCGCAGCTTGAAGGCACTGTTTATTGTAATGAGCATCATCTGGTTTTATTTCACCTACACCGAACATTTGACCATTGTGGCGGGGCAGGAGGTGATGGAGTTTCCGGTGCTGGCAAGCAAGCTGTGGGGCACGTTTGCGCCGACGTTTTGGGGCATGGTGGGGCTGATGGTTGTGGCAACCTGGGTGCTGATTGTGCCAAATTTGCTGCCGTCTTTTTTGCAGGAGCTATCGCCCTTGTTTAGCGGCCAGTGGCTGTTGGGGCAGGGAATAACGGCCGTTTTTCTCTCCCTCGTCCTCTTCATGCCCGAACAACTGCCCTTCACCCTTTCGCTGGCTCCCGACATCCGCACCCTGCTATGGGTCATTGAGGTAATGCTGCTGCTGGCGCTTGTGATTGGCTTTACCCTTTGGTGTCGGCGTCATTTAATCAGATCCATGATTATTGCCTCTGTCTGCGTCGTCGTTGGCATGTGGCTAGAGCGCTGGAACATCATTATTCCCACCGTCACCCACCCCCGTCTTGTGCCATATGCCACCTATCTGCCATCGCCCACTGAACTGTCCGTGACGGCGGCTTCCTTTGCCATGCTGGTTTTGGGGCCGCTGCTTTTCTTCAAGCTCTTTCCCGCCATTTCTATTTGGGAAGTCGCCGAAGGGCGGGTGATTGCCGCCGCCGAAGCCCAAATCGAGATTCCCGCGCCGGAACCAGTTGGCCCGAAACGTAAACGGCCGTTTGAGTTCCGACGACCCAATTAACTGTTCTCAATCTCATTTAGAGAGGAGATGTCATGAGCGGTGTCACACCACCACGAATAAAAATCAAAGATTTCTCAGATTTCTCAGATTCATCCGTGTTTGTCCGTGTTCGTCCGCGTCCCATTTTACAGGAGTTTGGCAATGCTTAGTCAACCATTTCTAATCCTACTCATCGTCATTGTACTGCTTTTGCTCATTGTGCCATCGGTCAAGATTGTATGGCAGTACCAGCGCGGTCTGGTATTTCGCTTCGGTAAATTCCGCAGCGAACGTGAGCCTGGCCTCAATTTTATCGTGCCCTATCTGGATCGCATGATCAAAGTAGACATGCGGGTGGAAACGCTTGTTGTTGAACCACAGGAAGTCATCACCAAAGACAACGTTACGGCGCAGGTAGATGCGGTTGTCTACTTCCGCGTGGTCAATCCCCAGGATGCCATCATCAAGG
>JAGQGA010000056.1 GCA_020432595.1 Anaerolineales bacterium
GGGTGTGATGCGCTGATAGCGATGCAAAAAGCTACCCGCTAAATGGATCGCCAGCGGCAGGTCGCCTAAATCAGCCGCAATGTGGTCAAGCGCGTGGCTCTCTTTAGGCAGCAGATGGGGTGTCATCCGCTGCAGCAGCTTGACGCTCTCGCTTCTTGCCAACGTGGTCAGGGGGTGGGCAGCCACACCCAGATCCCGTACCCATTCGCTGCGGCGGCTGGTGAGCAAAATGCGGCAGCCACCGCTGACCGGTCGCCACTGTGAAAACAGAGCTTCGTCCTCGCAGTTGTCAAAGATGAGCAAGCGCGGAATTGGCTCTTGCCAGGCACGCTGCACGCGGCCAACTTTGTCAGCTATGGTTAGCTTGTCGGCTTCTGTGTAGAGCTGCATTCCCCGCTCGCCGCCAATCACC
This sequence comes from Anaerolineales bacterium, assembly GCA_020432595.1. Next base: position 413 of record JAGQGA010000056.1, read on the forward strand.
GCCATTTCCTCGGCCACGTTTTCGGCTTCGGCAAAGCTAACCCAATAGACACCACCGGCGTAAAAACGGCCGTAACGGTAGGCAAACTCCACCGCCAACTGCGTTTTCCCCAAACCGCCCATGCCGGTGATGGCAACGGTGGAGATTGGAGATTGGAGATTGGTTGAACCTTCCAATCTCCAATCTCCAATCTCTTTTGCTTCTTCCCACGGCAGCAGCCATTGCCCCAACTGGCGCAAATCAACTTCCCGCCCCGTAAAATCTGGGTTGCGCCGATAGGGCAGGATGGCATGAGGTGGCAGCAGACCGGGTTCGGGGAGGGTGTTTGGGTGGGGAAGTGGATCGGGCTGCCAGCGGGAAACGGCCGTTAACACCCCTCCCTTCTTCCTCGCCAACTCCTCAAGCTGATTGGCAAGCTGCTGCGTCGCCGCCTCTGGTTCCACCCCCAGTTCCTCCCACAGCCTTACGCGGCAGCTCTCATACTGCTGCCGCGCCGCCGCTACCTGTCCATTAGCCGTCAAAAAGCGCATCAGCCAGCGGTGCGTTGGCTCGTAGAGATCGTCCAGCATCAGCCAGCGACGCGCTGCGTTGATCCCCGCCTCCCAAGCCTGTGCTTCTTCATAAGCGGTACAAAGCCGATGGTAGGCATCCATGATTTCAGCGCGGAGACGCTCGCGGGTCAGTGTCAGCCATTCATTAAAATAAGGAGAATCTTCGACATAGAAAGTAGCCAATAAATCCCCTGTGACTTGCTGTAGCCCCTCGTCAAGCTGGGTGATGTCGTCTTGGTTAAGGGCAGTACGGACAGCCGTGTAGTCAACCTGGGTGGTCGGGGCTAACTCAAGCGCGATGGTTTGGCGGGTTGCAATCAGCTCAGGGGCATCATGCCGTATCTTATGCAGCAGTTGGCGCAAATTACCAAGAGCGGTATGGGTATCTGTGTCCCCCCAAAAAAGGTCGGCGATGTGGGTACGGGCTTGGCTTTGGTTGGTGATGAGGAGGTAGGCTAGCAGCGCACTCCCTTTGCTGCGGGTCATTAGAGGGGATAAACGGCCGTTATCCAAAATCTCCAAACTGCCAAAGAGCTTGATCGTTCGACTCATAGAGCAATCTTAATCAGTTTGCTGGGTGGGAACAAGAGGAAAACGGCCGTTTTCCCCTCCCTAACCCATATCGTGTAACGTTCGTATAACGTTTCATCTGTATACTACTAAAAACCCCTGGACGTTCCCTTGACGAGCGGTTAGCACCATAATAACCGCCAAAACTGTGATTGAGGAGAAATTGGATGAAGCAACGACCAACCCAACCCATAAAACCCGCCATATTCGCCCTTTTATTAAGCTGGCTGCTGCTGGCGGCCGGCCCTATCCATGCCGAAGTCGCCGCCATCTGTAGTGTTGGCGGTATTCCCTCCACCCACGCCAACTTTGCCCTTGCCCTGGCCGACAGCAGTTGTGCCACCATCAACCTTGATGCAGTCATGACCATCACCGGTAGCCACACCATCACCCGTAATTTAGAGATCAAAGGACGTATCAGCTTAGGAGGAGCATCGGGGATTACCTTTGATGGACAGAATAACGGCCGTATTTTCACCATCGGTGCCGACAACCTAACCGTTACCTTTGACCACCTCTTGTTCCGCAACGCCAACACCACCGGTCTTTCTGGCACCAATAGTTATGGCGGCGCCATTCGCAATATTTATGCTAACGGGACAGTGACGGTCAAAAACAGCCATTTTGAGAATAACCGTTCAGGGGTGGGGGGAGGCGCAATTTACAATAGTAATGCGCTTGTCGTGCTTAACTCAGAGTTTAGCCAAAACGATGCTCCATCTGGCGGTGCCATCTACAGTACGTCGGGTTCTATCGAAATTGATAATAGCAGCTTCCTTAGCAACAGTGCCTTAAATGTTGGCGGAGCCTTATATTTTCAGAATAACGACTCTGTTACCATCGACCAAACAACATTTGACAATAATTCGGCCACCCAAGCTGGTGCTATCTATGCTGATATTATTTCTGGCGGGGTCACCGTAACTAAAAGCGTTATCAGTCAGAATGAGGCGGGAATCGGTGGTGGTTTAGTTGTGTGGGATAGCTCGCTTATTATGGAGACCACAACCCTACACAATAATTCAGCACCTATTGGTGCTGGCATGTTTATCGGTAATGTAACAGCAGTTATCCGCACGACCACGTTTTCTGACAACAGCGCGAGTAAGCAAGGTGGGGCTATCAGTACCCAAGATTCCAAGGTAGATGTCATTAACAGCACCATCAGTGGCAGCCGTGGCCCTCTTGGTAGCGTCTATATCTACTTGACAGATACTGCTGAAGCAACAGATATCGTCACGCTGCTGCACACAACCGTAGTTGCCAACGATATCATGGGGATTGTTGCTGACGCAGCCACCAATGATCCTGTCGTGGCTGTCCGTCTCCAAAACAGCATTGTGGTTCACCACCAATTTTACGATTGTCGAGCTTATAAGGGGGCAAGAATTGATGCCACCCTCGGTTACAACCTTGACAGCAACGGCAGTTGCATCAGCAGCGGCGGCACGGGAAACGTCACCGTCAGCGACGTTGGGCTAATCGCCCTAGCCAACAACGGCGGCTCCACCCAAACCCATCTCCTAGCGCCAAACAGCCCCGCCCGCGACCAAATCCCCGCTGGCACCAACGGCTGTGGCACCACGACCACCAGCGACCAGCGCGGCAAGGTGCGCCCTGAGCATGGTCTGTGCGATATTGGCGCCGTCGAAGCCTCCTGCGCCGACAATGGCTACACCTTTCCCTACGATGTGGGCACCGTTGTCAGCAGCGACCACGCCCTCGACCTGCGCCGCGCCATCGTCTGCGCCAATGAAAATGCCACAGCCGATACCATCAACCTCACCCAAGACATCAGCCTCACCACCGTTGACAATGCGACCAACGGGCAGAACGGCTTGCCCGCCATCAGCAGCGCGATCACGCTGCAAGGGAACGACTTCACGCTTGCACGCGACAGCAGCTACAGCTGCGGCAGCAGCGACCCCCAATTCCGCCTTTTCCACGTCGCTGCCAGCGGCAACCTCACCCTCCATGATCTCACCCTCGCCAACGGCTGCGTCTACACCGCCGACGGCTCTGGCCAAGGCGGCCTGATTAGCAACGCCGGTACCCTAGCCATCTATAGCAGCCGACTAACCAACAGCTATGCTGAAACAGGCGGCGGAGCCATCAGCAACAGCGGCACGCTGACCCTCAACCAAACCACCCTCGACAACAACCGCAGCGGTGCCAACGGCGGCGGCCTTAGCAACAGCAGCAGCGGCACCATCAGCCAATCCACCTTGTCTAACAACCAGGCCGTCAGCGGTGGGGGTATCTACAACAACAATAACAGCGGCTTGCTAACCGTACTCAACAGCACCCTCAGCGGCAACCAGGCCGTCAACGGTGCCGCTATCTACAACGGTTCCAATGACAACCTCTCCCTTAGCTACAGCACCGTTGCCAACAATACCAGCATCAACACCGCTGCCGTTGAAAATCGCGGCAGTCTCACCCTCGCTAGCAGCCTCATTGCCGACAATAGTACCGATTGTTTCTACACCATTGCCCCCACTGATAGCGGCTACAATTTGGTAGAAGCCGTGGGCGGCAACAGCTGCGGCCTGAGCCATGGGGTGAATGGTAACATTGTTGGGGTAGACCCCGCCCTTGCTCCCCTGGCAACGATTGGTGGTTCCACAGCCACCCACCTCCTTGCCCTAAACAGCGCGGCACTGGATCAGATTCCCCTGAACAGTAACGGCTGCGGCTCAACCGTCACCAGCGACCAGCCGGGGGGAACGCGGCCAGGGGGCGTGGCCTGTGACATCGGTGCCGTTGAGGTGAGCTGCGCTGGCCTGGGTATCCTCTTCCCCTACACCATGAGCAGCGGCAGCCAAGCGGAGCTAAATACGGCTTTGCAATGCGCCAATAGCAACGCAACGGCCGATACCATCACCCTCACCAGCGATGTCACCCTCACCCAAATGAGCGACAGCAGCCTGGGCAACAGTGGCCTGGTGCCAATCACCAGCGAGATCACGCTGGCTGGGGCTGGCTACACCATTGGCCGCGACAGCAGCTATAGCTGTGACGGCAGCGACCCCGCCTTCCGCCACTTGCTCATCACCGCCAGCGGCAACCTAACCTTGAGCAACCTAACCCTGAGCAACGGCTGTCTGCTGGGGAGTGACGCGACAGCCTATGGCGGCGCCATTCACAACAGCGGCACCCTGATGCTCAGCCAAAGCCAGCTAACCAACAGCCGAGCCTATGTGGCCGGTGCCTTGTGGAACGGCGCCACGGGGTCGGCCACCATCGAACAATCCACCATCAGCGGCAACACGGCTGGCTCTGGCGGTGGCATCATCAATTCTAACAATCTGCTCCTACGCAACAGCACCGTCAGCAATAACACCGCCACTTCCCTTCAAGCCGGTGGGATTTGGAACGCCAGCGGGACGCTGCAGCTTCTCTACAGCACCGTAGCCGCCAACACCGCGCCGAGTCGCGGCGGCGGCGTTCTCAACAGCAACACCCTGATTTTGCAGGGGGCACTCATCGCCGACAACAACAAGGATTGTGAAAACGATGCGACGGTGACGAATAATGGCGACAACTTCATTGAAGGCACCGGGGGCAAGGCGTGTGGTATCGGTAACGGCAGCAACGGCTCCATTGTTGGGGTTGATCCCCAACTAGGGTCGCTGCAAGACAACGGCGGTGCCACCCCAACCAAGGCGTTGTTGGCTGGCAGTCCGGCGATTGATGCGGTGACGGGAAGTGGTTGTCCGTCAGTTGACCAGCGGGGCGTGGCGCGGCCACAGGAAGGTGCCTGTGACATGGGGGCGTATGAGGCTGAAGCGCAGGTGGCAACGACACCCACGCTGACGATGTCTGCCGATGGCTCTTACGGCTGGACACCCGACCAAAGCGGCTGTACGGAGAGTCTCTATCGCAGTGAAACGCCTTATGCTGGCTACGCCTGGCTGACTGATGACCCGGCCAACTATGATGGCAGCGGCTCGTTGACGAGTGTGGAAACGAACTATTTCTACTATCTCTATGTAGACTGCGGCAGCTCGACGGCGCAGTCGGATGCGGTGGGTGAGTTTACGTTTGCCATTGTGCCGGGCAATTAGCAGAGAATAGCGGTGAAAAATTGGATGTCGGGGAGGGTGGAAAACGGCCGTTTTCCCCTCTCTAACCCATGCCGTGTAACGTTCGTGTAACGTTTCATCTGTATACTAACTGACTAAAACCCTTGACATTCCTTTCAGAAAGAAATATCTAAGCGGAGGCAAAGAAACATGAAAAATTCCACCCAAAGTAACAAGCTGTTTTGGGAGCGATCACACAATAAAGTGATATTTATAGCGACGACACTCATTGCCCTTGTCATGGTGAGCTTTATATCGGTTGCACCGACAGCCGCACAAAATATTATCGCTGTGCAATCAGATCTGCACTTCATCGCCAGCGATGGTATCTGCTCCTTGAATGAAGCGATCATCAACGCCAACGACGATGCCCAAACACATACAGACTGCGCTGCGGGTAGCGGTGCCGATATTCTGGATATTCAGATTGATTTCATCCAAGCTGCATTCTCATACGCAAATTATTCAGGTGCCACAGCCGCGCCAGCCATCACAACCGATATAACGATTCAGGGTAATGGCGGTGTACTCAGCGGGATGGGAAGAAGCACTCGGACGTTCTATGTGGATAGTACAGGGACATTGACCCTCGAAAATATGACCCTGTCGGATGTCGATTCTAGCACCCTGTGGGGTGGCGCCATTTACGTTGCCACAGGCGGCACATTAAACGTCTTGCACACGACATTCGCTGACAACACGGCCGATCGAGCCGGCGCCATTTGGAGTTACGGCAACGTGGTGATTGCCAACAGTACATTCTCCAACAACACGGTCAGCGAGAACGGTGGGGCGATTATTGGTAACGAAAATAACAATATGCTCATTGTCAACAGCACCTTTTGGGGCAACGTGGCGGGAAGTAGGGGTGGGGCTATTTATAGCGCGAGAGACACCAGTCAAATTGACCTCCACAATGTGACGATGACCAATAACTCGGCAACAGTAGCGGGCGGTGGTTTCCGCGTCAATTTTGGGGTGATCAATCTTTACAACGCAATTATTAGTGGCAATACATCCACCAATGGCTCTGCTGAATGTAGCGATAACAATACATTGTTTGCCGCGATGACGGCCAAGAACAATGTTTTTGGCACAAGCAATAATGCGGGTGGTTGTACAGGTTTTGCTGCGGCCACCAGCGCGAACAATGTTGTGCCAACAGGGGATATTTCGACTATTTTGGTGTCAGCGGCAGGTGTACCCATCTTGACCGGTTCGCCCACACAAACCGTCGAGCTTGCCCCAGGTAGTCCCGCCATCAACGCCGGTGACAACAGTCTGCTACCGAGCGAAACAACCCTTGGCTTGGATATTGATGGGAGTGGAACCTTGGACAGCCCCATCCCCATTGACCAGATTGGTAATGACCGTATTGCCCGTTCTGTGGTCGATAGTGGCGCACACGAATCCTACTGTGGGGTTTATAGTGGCTTTTACTATAACTTAGGCACGGTTGATTCAAATCTTGTCAATGATTTACGGCAGGCGATTGAATGCAACAATGTCAATCCTGATGGCTATGACTTTGGGATTGACATGCTCGGTCAGACGGTGACCTTTACCGATAGCTATGGGAGCGCCGCAGATGGATATGCCACAGCCCTCCCCGAAGTGACCCGCGGGCTGGTGCTGGTTAATGGAACCCTTGAACGGAACACGACCGACGCCTTCCGTTTTATCTACAACAATACAACGGGTGGGCTGGATCATTTATATATTGATCGCGTGACATTCAACAATGGGGGTGGTCGCGCCACGTTTGGCGGTGATGATTTCGCAGGTGATGGGGGTGCGCTTGCTGGACAGTATATGACGATTACCAACAGCACCTTTGACGGTAACTTAACCAATGCCAATGGGGGGGCAATCGCTACGGTTGGTGCTGAGGTCACCATTGCCAATGTTACATTTGTCAACAACTACGCCGCAGGAGATGGCGGGGCTGTTCATTCTGTGGCAGCAAATGCTGCTAATCTGATTGTCAACAGTACATTTATCGCTAATCAGACCCCTGCGGGTTCTTTTGGTGGAGCCTTGTATCTCGTAGATGGGACGCACGATGTTATCAACAACACCATCGTCCAAAACGATGCCGGTTTTGCTGGCGGTATTTATATCGACTCTAATGCAACTGTCGAACTCCACAACAACATTGTTAGCCTCAACACATCTGATAATTCGGCTGGCAACTGTAGTGGTATCTTCTCGGAAACAAATGCGACCTTCAATATCGTTGGCCACGATAGCCTACATGGTGGATGCGCTAATTTTAATACCGCCAGCGGCAATATCACGTTGTCGGGTGCATTAAGCACCTTGTTGGAAACTGACACGAGTGGTAATGCGGTGCTTGCCGATAATGGGGGTGAAACAGAGACTATCAACCTCGTCTTTGATAGCCCCGCTGTCAATGCGGGTGACAACAGTTTGATACCAGCAGAAAACCGCGTCGGGTTTTATCTTGACCAAGATGGTGATGATGGTCAGATTGATATTGACCAGAATGGCAACCTCAGAACGGAATATGGCACGGTGGATATTGGCGCGGTAGAGTTTACTCAGTGTAACGAACTGGGGTATGGCTCGACGGTGTTGCTGGGGCAAATTGAAACTGATTTGGTCACTGATTTACGGCAGGCCATTGTCTGTGCCAATTTCTCCCCTGCGGATGAGATTATCGACCTGCAAGGACAAACAGTCACATTTACCAACAATTATCAGGGGACATTAACAGCAACACCTGTCATTGATCTCAATGGTCATTTGACCATCCGCAATGGGACATTAACACGCAGTGGCAACAATTCATTCCGCTTTATTCAGGTGACCGTACCTCGTGCCAACCAAAATCCAAACCGCCTGACGCTGGATGGTATGACGCTGACCAATGGCGGTGGCTCGCTTATGATTGACCAAAATGGTGGTGCGATGTGGTCTACTGGGCATACCACCATTATCAACAGCACATTTTCAGATAATGGCCCTTCTAGGGCAGGTGGTGCTGTTTCTTTTAGTGCCAATGACCTTGATATTCGGATTATCAATTCAACCTTCAGCGGTAACCTTGGCGACTGGTATGGTGGTGCGCTCAATGTAGCTGGTCGTGCGATAGATATGAAGATGATCAACAGTACATTTGTCGATAACCAAACTAGCGATACAAGTTCTTTTGGTGGCGCGATGTATTTCTTCATAGATAGTAACAGCACGATTGACATGATTAATAATACCATCGTTGATAACGTTGCTATTACTCGTGGTGGTGGGTTCTGGTTTCATATGAATTCTTCAGCAGCGGTGCCAACCATGACACTTCACAATAACATTATTAGTGGGAATATCAACGATGCAATAAACCATCCTTTTAGCTATCCTAATCATGACTGTGGAGGGTCTTACAACCCATTCTTACTGACGACAGCGACGTACAACATCTTTGGGGACGGGAACAACAATGGTGGTTGTACAGGCTTTGCGACAGCAAGCAACAACACCACACCGTCGGGCAATTTAGGGACGATTGTGCAAACCGCTGGTGGTCAGCCTGTATTGGCTGATTATGGTGGCCCAACCCAAGTTGTTCCGCTTGTCCTTAATAGTCCCGCAATCAATAGCGGTGATAACGCGATGCTGCCAACTGAGGAGTATTTGGGTGTCGATGTTGATGGTGATGGCGTCATTTCAACCAGTGCCATTGATGTTGACCAACTGGGCGAAGCCCGTATACAGGATGCGGTTGTTGATGCGGGGTCTTATGAGTTTGTGGCGCCGGCAGCGACGCCGACGCTGACGATGTATCCCGATGGCTCCTATGACTGGACACCTGACCAAAGCGGCTGCACGGAAAGCCTTTATCGCAGCGGCACGCCTTATGCTGGTTACGCATGGCTAACTGACGACCCGGCCAATTATGATGGCAGTGGCTCGTTGACGAGCGTGGAGACCAACTATTTCTACTATCTCTATGTAGACTGCGGCAGCTCGACGGCGCAGTCGGATGCGGTGGGTGAGTTTACGTTTGCCATTGTGCCGGGCAGTTAGAAGAGAATAGCGGAAACAGGAATTTTGGCTCTTCAGGGGTTCGTGAGGTCGTCCAAAATGGTAGTAGCGAGGCTTGCCTCGCTACTACCGTTTGTTCCGTCAACCCATAAGATTGGCTAATTTTTGCTGGATGGATAGGAGGTCGGGGTGGGTGGAAACGGCCGTTTTCCCAAAAATCTCCAGTGCCTTCAAGTAATAGTCACGCGCCAACGCCACATCCCCCTCTGCCACTGCCAAATCACCGCTTGCCAACAAGCGATGCGACGTGAAAAAATGCTCTGGCACAAGGGATTGTTCCTGAACGAGCCGCGCCTTCTCTAAATAATCACTTGCTAACACCAACACCCCATTTTTCAAGCAACAATTTGCCAAATAGATATAAGCATCAGCCGTTTCATAATAAGCTGGCTGTTTGATTTCTAAAATCGCTAATGCTTTCTCTAAGTAGCCCTGGGCTTTTTCAATATCGCCGATGTGGTAAAAATGTTGCCCTAAAAAGTTCAGGCTTTGCCCAATCAGGTAAGAATCGGCGGGCAGTTGTTCTTGGCGAATAGCGAGCGAGCGTTGAAGCGCATCCTCTGCTTCCGCTGTTAACCCTAGCTTGCTTTTGGTATGCCCCAGGTTTTGCCAACTCAAGGCTGTGAAGTGATGTTGTTCCCCCAAGCTTTCTTGGCGAATCTGTAATCCGCGTTCATGATAGGCCAAGGCGGTGTGATAATCGCCACGCTGTGTGGCTGAAACGCCTAGATTATTGAGCGACATGGCAATAGAAGGGTTTGTGGCTGGTAATAAATTCTCACGAATGGTCAAAGAGCGCTTGTATGCTGCCTCGCTTTCCAGAAATAGGTTCATGTTTTTTAACAAAACCGCCATGTTGAATAAGGTCAAGGCGATTAGCTGTTCATCTGGGGGCGACAACTGCTCATAAATGGCTAAAGCTTGTTCATAATAGGTTTTGGACGTGGCAAGAGAGCCTGCCTGACGGTGCAGAATGGCGAGATTTTGCAATGCTTGGGCGGTGAGGCTGTGTTTTTCGCCCACGGCCGCTTTGCGGATGGCTAACACCGCTTCGTACATCGGCCAAGCTTCAGCCTGCCGGCTCGTTTCCCACATCAGCGTGCCCAAGACAGCCAGCAAATCGGCCAGCATCAGATCGTCATTTCGTTGCAGGGCGCGGCGGGCAGAAACGGCCGTTTGCAAAAACTCAATCGCCACCTCACGCGCCCCAATATCCCGCAAATGCCGCCCCCACCACAAAGGCAACTGCGTCCCCAAATCATCCCCTCTTGCCAGCCCCCTTTGCACCATCCATTGCAGATGGGCTGAATTTATTGGCAAATTGCCTAAGAAGCGCGTCTTACTAAATTGCGCTTCTAATGATTGGAGTACTTGGGTGATAACGGCCGTTTCCCCCGCCGCCACATCCTCAGCCGACAGTTCAGCCTCAACGTAGGTAGCAATCAACCGATGCAGTTGCACCTGAGCCGACCCTACCTCACGCAAAATCCCCAACATCTGGAGCCGCGTCAGCCCATCCATCGCCAACAGTTCCAACATCAAATCATCTGACGTTGTTTGCACACAGGCCAAAAGCAGTTGCTGAGGGATGGCTTCTCCATGAGCAAAGGCGATGGCACAAGCCAGCAAGCGCAACGCCATCTGGTCTATTTCATCATTCGCATCAAGCTGTTCAAAGTTAAGGGCAAAGGTGCGGGCAATGCTCAGTCCATGCCCCGTGGGTGAATGGGTTGTGCCACGGCCCTGTAGTGAAGGATGGCTGAGAAGCCCTATATCGCGTAGCTGATGTAGATATTGCGCTGGGGTGATTTGCCGGTAACGGCGCAAAAAGCTACCGGCTAAATAGAGGGCAAGCGGTAAATCTCCGCATGTTTCTGCGATTGCTTCTGCCGTTGCTGTTTCAAGACCAATAACCAGCTTTTGCAGGATTTGCACACCGTTTAACCGTTCTAAATGGTTTAGTGGCAGCGGCATCACCCCAAGCTCAGGCGACCAAACGCCCCGCCTGCTGGTGATCAAAATACGACAGCCGCCTGTGACTGGCAGCCACTGCGTCAGCAACGCCTCATCTTCACAATTATCAAAGATGAGCAAGCGCGGAATGGGTTCTTGCCATGCTTTGAGCACACGCGCCACCTGGTCACTTTGGGTTAAGCGGTCGGCATCCTGGTACAGCGCTAAACCACGCTCTCCCCCAATCATCACAATCTCTTGAGCAACATTTTGCTCGTTGGCAAAGCTGAGCCAAAAGACACCGCCAGGGAAATAACGGCCGTAACGATAACAAAACTCCACCGTTAGCTGCGTCTTACCCAAGCCCCCCATCCCCGTAATCGCCACCGCCCGCTTGCCCGCTTCTGCCTTGGCTGGCAACAAAGTTTGCCCAATTTGCAGCAGGGTTGCTTGCCGCCCCACAAAATCAGGGTTGCGCTGGTAAGGCACATATGCATGGCTTGGCAAATGGCTTGGCTCAGGGAGTTCATCAGGGTTGGGTCGTTTGGCTGGGGTGCCAATAACGCTGTCCCAAGCAACGCCACCGCCATGTGTTGTTTTAAACCTCTCAATTTGCGCCACCAGTTGGCGCGTCTCGCCCATCGGCTCCACGCCTAGCTCATCCCACAACCGTTGGCGGCTGACTTCATACTGCTGCAGGGCAAGATCAATTTGGCCGCTGGCGGCTAATAGTTGCAGCAGATGGCGCAACGCTTCTTCGTCCAGATCGTCTATTGCTAACCAGCGTTGGGCCAGCGCCACACCCTTTACCCAATCGCTTTGTTCTTGATACAAGAGGCACAGTTGGCGAAACGCGCCAGTGACCTGTTGACGCAGCTTTTCTCGCGTTAGCAGCAGCCACTCGGTAAAATGGGGCGCATTCTCTACATAGAACCCTGCCAGTAGATCTCCCCGATATAAGGGAAGCACAGCGGCTATCTGGTTGGGGTCGTCGCTCTTAAGGCCAGCAATGAGTTCGAGGTAATCGAGGGAAACGGCCGTTTCTAACCGAAAACGCACCTGTTTACGCGAGACCTCTAGTTCTGGCAACGCTTGGCGGAGACGTGACAGCAAAGTACGGAGGCTTTGCAGCGATTGGGTCGTTGAATTGGCATCCCAAAGCAAATCGGCCAACACCTCTCTTGACTGAGAGGCGTTGGTCACAAGCAAATAGGCCAGAAGCCCACACCCTTTGTTGGATTTCATCACCTCTGAAACCTCGCCCGTTTCATATTCGATGTGAAGGCCACCAAGCAATTTAATTCGCAATCCCATGAAGATAATTATACCATGTCACGATCATGTAACGTTTGATTTGGTATCCTGTAATCAAGAAGCATTAAAACCATCGTAGCACGCATCTGCAAACCATAATAGAGGAAGGAACATGAGCACACAAAAATACAAAGCATTTTTATTAAGGTTACAGAAAGATGAAGGCCATTCCCAGTGGCGAGCGACCATCGAAAACGCCCAAACGGGCGAACAGCTTCGCTTTGCCAACCAAAATCAAATGTTGCGCTATTTGTTCAACGATTTGGCAGAAGAGCCGCTAACGACCCATCAACTAAAACAACCAAAAGATCGGGAAGACAATTGACCGCACATCCCACACACACCATGTAACGTTCGTGTAACGTTTGATTTTGTACAATGCCAGTAGCTTGATTTTGTGTATAGACAAGGAAGCAACAAATGAACCGTGTGGCGGTATTCAAAAAAGAACAATTTGATAGCCAAAGGAGAGCACTACGATGAAAAAAATATTGACAAGACTGAATACACTGATCATTATCCTGGTGTTGCTGGGCGGGCTTGCCCAACCAACGACCAACGCCAGCGCGGCGGTGATAGCCTTCACTAACATAGCCGCCTTGTACGGGTTAGGAACCGAACATGTGACAGGCGGCGTATTTGCTGATGGTTCTAATGTGTACGCAGCAACTACGGGCGGGCTATCCATTTCCACGGACGGCGGCGCGACCTTTACCAGTAAGACCACTGCAAACGGATTAGGAGCCAAGTCTGTGCGCGGCGTTTTTGCCAGCGGTGCTATCGTATACGCGGCAACTACGGGCGGGCTATCCATTTCCACAGACAGCGGCGCGACCTTTACCAATAAGACTACTACCGACGGGCTGGGGGATAATGCTGTGATTGGTGTTTTTGCCAGCGGTTCTACCGTGTATGCGGCAACTGCGGGTGGATTGTCCATATCCACAGACAGCGGCGCGACCTTTACTAATAGAACCACCACAAACGGGTTGGGGAACAATAGTGTGATTGACGTTTTTGCCAGCGGCTCTACCATATACGCGGCGACAAATGGCGGGCTATCCATATCCACAGACAGCGGCGCGACCTTTACCAATAAAACCACCACAGACGGCTTGGGGCACAATCGTGTGCGTGGCGTGTATACCGTTGGTGCTACCGTGTACGCGGCAACGGATGGCGGAGTATCCATTTCCACAGACAGCGGCGCGACCTTTACCAATAAGTTAGGTACTCAGGTGAATGACGTGTATGCGGTTGGTTCAACCGTGTACGCGGCGACAAATGCAGGCGGATTGTTCATTTCCACAGACAGCGGTGCGACCTTTACCAACAAGACCATTGCAGACGGGCTGGGGAGTAATCAACTATATGGCGCGTATGCCGTTGGCTCTGCTGTATATGCGGCGACACAAAACGGGTTGTCGATATCCACAGACAGTGGCGCATCTTTTACAACAGATTCATATACCCCATCAATTGGGCTGGGGGATAATGAATTACATGGCGTTTTCGCCAGCGGCTCAACTGTGTACGCGGCGACGCATAATGGTTTGTCGATATCCACAGACAGCGGTGCCACCTTTATCAATAAGACCACCACAGACGGGCTGGGAAATAATATTGTGTATAGCGTTTTTGCCAGCGGCTCAACCGTATACGCGGCGACTGAGGGGGGGCTATCTATTTCCACAGACAGCGGTGTGACCTTTATCAATAAGACCACCACAGACGGGCTGGGAGACAACCTTCTGCTCAGTGTATTTGTCAGCGGCTCTACTGTGTACGCGGCAACTGTAAATGGACTATCCATTTCCACGGACAGCGGCGCGACCTTTGCCAATAAGACCACCGCAGACGGGCTGGGAGACAATGTTGTGTCGGGCGTTTTTGCCGTTGGCTCCACCGTGTACGCGGCGACAAATGGCGGGTTGTCCATTTCCACGGACAGCGGCGCGACCTTTTCCAATAAGACCACTGCAGACGGGCTGGGAAACAATATTGTGCATGGTGTGTATGTTGATGGTTCGACCTTGTATGCGGCAACTGAGGCAGGTTTATCTATTTCTACAGATGGTGGTACAACCTTTACGAATAAGACCACTACCGATGGACTTGGGAACGATGTTGTGCGG
>JAGQGA010000570.1 GCA_020432595.1 Anaerolineales bacterium
CATATCCTTCTTCATTATGAAGTTTTATGCAGTACCAGCAAATGCGAGGGTGGAGCAATAAAGAAATAATAGCGCCAAGAATAAATCTGCTAGTTGTGGCAATAAAAAACCACGCTGCTGGGCGTGGTAGAGATGAATCTGTGAATACAGCGGTACTGCAAATGATCCCCCCAAAACCAGCAACCAAAACCGGCATATATAGGTTTGTAAAAAGATGCTTACAAACGTAACAGCGACGATGTGGACACTATAGCATAAGACAGATGATTTCGTTCTGTCAGGTTTTCCTAAACTATTTCTTATTCATGCGACAAACTGGGAAAAGTTGTTCAGACTTGTCTTTTGTCTAGTTTGTTTGTGCATCTTGCAGATTTGTGCGGTTTTATGTGATATTTTTGAAAAAGTTGGCGACCTAATGGAATCGCATAGAAGTTCAACTAGCAGTATGGTACTATTTAGATGTTGGATAGGGGATTCTGGATGTGGCGAGAGGAAGCTTATGACGAAGAGACTCATGGAAAAAAGTGAGCTAAAGCGAAAGATCCACAACGCTTTGCGGGCATGGAAAAATGTAGATGGGATAGATGGGGATTTGCTAAGCGATTTGTTGCTGGTGCGACAGCGGCGGGATCGAGAGCTGTTGACGACGCTCATTCCAGCGGTGGCTCTTCGGTTAGCGGCCAATGGGGTTTTGCTGGAAGGGTTGGAGCTACTCAAGGATCAAAACGAGGAAAATGCGAATATTCTGCGCGATCGTTTTTTAAATGGGCAAAAAACGGAGCAGGTGGCGAACAAGATTGGGTTTAGCACCGACACGGTGAACCGGAAGCAGCGAGAGGGGCTGGAGATGCTGACGGAACTGGTGTGGCAGATGGAGGAGGATGCACGGGCGCGGCGGGTGGAGCAGATGTTGGAGCAATTGCCATTGCCCACTTATTCACGGTTGTTTGGGGTGGCGGAGAAGCTGGCAAAGCTGGCGGAGCAGCTTTTGCAGATGGAGGGCGTGGCGTATATAACGGCCGTTGAGGGGGTGGGCGGGCTGGGCAAAACGGCGCTGGTGGATGCGGTGATGCGGGAGGTGATACCATCCTTGCGCTACGAGCGCATTTTTTGGGTGAGTGTGCCGCGCCCGATGCTGCTGGGGCAAAGTTCTATTCCACCCGAGAGAACGTTTGAACAAATTATCCATTCACTGGCGCAGCAGATATGGCCGGGGCAGCCGCTGTCGCTTCTTCCATCGGAGCAGCAGGCGCAGGTGGAGATGTTGTTAAAGGAAACGGCTTGTTTGGTTGTTGTTGACAATCTGGAGAAGCCGGCCGACGTGGCGTATTTGCTAGAACGGCTGCCACTGATGACACAGCCGAGCCGTTTTTTGCTGACATCGCGGACGAATGTGCAGATGGGACAAACGGCCGTTTATCGCCTTCTCCTCAATGAACTTTCCCGCCAGGATGCTGAAGCACTCATGCGCCACCATGCCCGGCAGCAGGGCAACGCCATGCTCGACGAAGCCACTCCCGAAGACTTTGACGACATCTGTAAGCTTACCGGTGGTAATCCCTTAGCACTCAAGATGGTGGTAGATTTGCTGGATCGATTGCCCCTAGAACAGTTGTTGAGTGGGTTTTCCACATCCCATGTAGAGCAAATTGACACCCAAGTTTATGATCGCATTTATCAACACGCTTGGCAGACGTTGAGCGAGGAGGCAAAACTCCTGTTGCAGGCCATGCCACTTATTGCCCAGTCGGGTGCCACGCCCGATTATTTACGCCGCATGACCCAGCTAGATGAGGATGCGTTATGGGCTGCCATTCAAGAACTGCTAACGCGGTCATTGATTGAAAGCCGTGGGTCGTTGCGTGAGCGACGGTATGGTATCCACCAGTTAACCGATTCGTTCGTGCAACGAAACATTATTGGCAGAGGCGGCACAGTGGCATGAGTGGTGACAGCCAAAGCGCGAATACGCCATTTCTGAGAATTTTATCCCGTACTCTGACGGGGTGGTTGGCAGATACAGAGGTGTTTAATGACATACTGGTGCAGAAGCTGCTGGCTGAAGCTGAGAATTTATATCAGGTTCTGGATTTTGGGCTGCAGTATGAGTCCACATGGGAAGTAGCGGCATGGGTGGCGTGTCAGACACGGCTGTTTGCATCGCGGTTAAGCCAACAGGGGGCATGGCTAGGGCTGGTAAGGCGAGCATTAAACTGGTGCCGAGAAGCAGGGCTATTGCAGTCTGAGTTGCTGCTCGTACAGGGACAGCTACAACGTGATATAGACGAGTTACAAGCCGCGTTTGCTACCTTTGCCAATGCGGAACCGCTGGTAACAGCACTAGACGATGTAGGGTTAACAGTACGGTTACTTTATAATCAGGCCGAGACCTATTTTGTAGAAGGACAACCACAAATTGCAAGCCAATTGTGCCAGCAGGCATTAAAACAGCTAGATGGAGGATTTGATAGACTATATTGGCGGGCAGCTTTGTTGCATATCTTAGGAAATTCAGAGCGCGATTTGGGCAATTTAGAGAGGGCGCAAGAAATATTGCAAGAGGCTCTCGAACTAGAAAAAGATGCAGAAGATAAATTGCCCTATATTCGTGTACTGAATAGCCTTGGGCTAATAAGCGCGTGGTCTAGACGGCTTGATGAGGCTCAAGCTGCCTATGATGCGTGCTTGGTACTGTTGCAAGCAACGCCTTATAACGACGACAAGCTGTTGTTGTATAGTAACGCAGGTTCATTGCATGTAAGCCGTCAACAGTGGCAGGCGGCTGAAAACCACTTTCATGCAGCGGTGACGCTGGCGCGTAGCCAACCTGTTTCCCGCAATAATCAAGCAATCGCTTTTAATAACATGGGATATCTGCTTTTCCGGCAAAATCGCTTGAAGGAGGCCAGATATTTTTTAGACGAGGCAATCAAGCTGCAGCGGACTTTGCCAAAACCGCTGATGCTGGCGAATTCACTCGGCAATTTAGGCCATGTGCTGATGGCTCAGAGCGAAAAGCAGTTGGCGCAACAAACGTATGATGAGGCGTTGGCAGCGCTAAAACCTTGGCTCCATATGCCAAGGGCGCGGCAGCTCTGGGAGGAATTTGAAGCTTCCCGACAATTGCTTGCCTGAGCAAGAAAAAAGGCCAACCTACGCAGGTTGGCCTTAGTCCTTCATTTAGGGTGAAGTTCGGCTATTTGCTGCAAAGAGTCCCAGTATCGCAATCGTTGGGAGTGAAGACAGAGCCGAAGTTGGTGCGCCCAACCGCGACGGGGCTGAGGAACATGGCGAATAAGGACAGAACCGAAATGCTGTAAACCAGCTTTTGCCAAACAGTTTTAAGAGAATGCATCACGTGTTTACCTCCAAAAATAGGTACCGTTGATGCAACGCGTTGCGGCCGGAAGGCCAACTCTAGAGTTAGAACGGTGATTGTCAATTTGTTGATCGAAAGCCTTATCTGCAGATGGTTACAGAATAGCAGATGGGTACGGGCAAAGCCTGAGGGAGGTCTGAGGTTTTTCTGAAGTTTCTGATAGGTTTCTGAGGATTGGCGGGGAGAGGGAGTGAATTTAAGAAGTGCCAGTTGCTGTGCATGGTGGCAGGAGGATGTATCATGGGAGAAACAAGAGGCAGCAGGGGGGAAAACGGCCGTTATCATTCAAATTTTCGTCTAAAAGAACGAGAAATCATTTTGCGCTGGATTCGTGCTGGGGCAAGCGGATCAGTGGTGGGGTTGGCTGGGGCAGGCAAGTCGAATTTGATTCGATATTTGTG
>JAGQGA010000571.1 GCA_020432595.1 Anaerolineales bacterium
CCGGGATCGCTGTAATACCCTTCCATCACATGCGTGACGACCGTCTGGAAAAAAGTGGCCGGGTTTACCGGCCATACCGCTATGACTTCACCTTTTTCCATCCGACTGAGCAGCCTATCCTGTGCCGCCGCGTCTAATACGGCAAAGCCTGTTCCCCTTACCGCCATTGCCTCAGCCTCTAATGCCGCTAACCCTAGCTGATAAGCTTCTACCTGAGAACGCAAATCGCGCTCAAACTGCCGTGCCAGATAGTCACCCACACCCGCATCCCACGCGCCTGGAAATTCATCGGGCGGGATAATGCGATCCATCAAAACTCTTAAGGTGTGCCAATGTTGTGAAGTAAGCATATGATTACCTGGGTGAATTGTACTGTCAGCGCGTGTTTTTATGACGGTTTATGGGGAGAAAAAAGCTGTATCTCAACAGCTTGCCCTATCTCTAACAGTTGAACACCGACCAGCAGATGTCGTTTCGCAGCCGCTGATCATCCAAAACAAGCTCGCGGATCGCTTCCGGCAGTTGCTCACGCTGCCACTGGCATTCCCGACGGCCGGCAGACTCGCGCTCTCCTGTTGGCGCGGCGGCTTGCACGGCTTTGATGGCGTAGGCCGCCGCACCAAGCTCATGGGCGGCCACATGCGCCACCACCGCCGCCTGACCAGCCGCAAAGGCGGCGTACCGAGCGGCTCCACTTAGCGCTCTGGCCGCTGCCATCGCATGACCTCCGGCCGCACGAGATTGCATCATTGTCAGCTCACCTCGCGCCCAAGCGCGAGCCGATTCGATGGCGCGGCGTGGCCGACCGTCATGGGGTTGCACTGCCACGAATAAGGGAAGCACATGCTGGGCACAATCGGCCGCCCATAGTGCCAGCAAGTAATGGTCGAAGTCTCGAAGAGTGCCGCCACGACGCACAGTGATGAACCTGGGATCCCGCTCTTTGGGCAATATCATCAGGTTCCGTAAGCTAAATCTCTACCCCTGGCAGGCCGGCCGCACCCAACAACAGCGACAGTTCCCCGGCGTGGGGCAGATCGTGGTCAAGAAGTCCCCAAATCGTCTGTATCTCTTCACCGTCAAGGGTAGCATCGGTAGGTGCGCCGCGCATCAGACAATCGGTAATGAATCGCCAGGTCAGTTCCAGCCCATGCACAATCTCGGCGGCAGTGTGCGGTGGGTTGTCAGTGTCGTCCCACCGGAGCAGCGGCGTTAATTCCGCTGTCCCTTGACCCAGCGTCCGGTGCAAATGTAACGCTCGTCCAAAGACAATGTGTTCGGCAATCTCCCCAGGTGAGCGCAGACTAGGTATAAGCCGCTGCCGCAATTGCTCCTCGGAAAGCGACCCGATGGCACGCTTGAGAGCCTCCTGGTAGTCTTGCCAACTTTCAAAAGCACGTGCTTCCGCTATTGCGGCTCTTATCATTGACTGGATTCCTTTGCGAAATCTTTGACGATTTTCTTGTTTTCTGTACAAAAATTTCAGCGTGACGGCAGTAAGAATGGGCTGATACATTCCCAAACGGCGGGAAAGTTTTCCAAAAACACAGTGTGGGTGGTATTCGGTATAATAGCCAACTGGCTATTCGGCATCATATAATACGCCGCAATAATCGTTGGTAGGTGAGCATTTTGATCGCATTCGCCAGCGATCACTAAGACAGGGCATTTGATCGAATGAAACAATTCCTTGCTCGCTATAAGCCCATTATAAAAATCACTCAATTTGGCAAAAAATTCATTCACTCTTTGCGGCTCTGGCATTAACCGGAGTTGCTGTTGCCAAAAAAGTTCATCCAAAGCAAATACCGACTGTGATGTAAGATTAAATGTACTTGGGCCGAGTTTCATCTCGCCAGCACCGATTGCAATCAGCTTCTTCACCCTCTCAGGATATATACTTGCCAGTTTGTATCCCGAATAGGCTCCATCGCTGAAGCCCAGGACAATAACACTGGCATTGGTGACAGCATTGATCACGGCCAGCGCATCATTTGCCCTTTGCTCAAGCGTAAACGGAGCGGTACCTATCTCCGACTTTCCGTGTCCTCTGGTTGAGATAGCAATCACTTGGTAAGCACTTGACAATTCATCAATAAATCCTGCCATTTCGTAAGTCGAGCCGACATTGCCGCCATGAAGCACCACCAGGGGTTCACCTTGACCATATAGCTCATAATAAATTTTTGCGTCACCAGCGTCAGCATAATGACCAGCCTCTGGATTGTTGCCATACTGAATGGCACCAGCCGGAGAGGGGGTCGTTTGAAAGACATATCTTAATTGCATAGGTTCTTGCCTCTAAAAAACGTCTACTAGCCTAAGTAAGTTTTGCTCGCTGGTCAGATTTTTGTCGTACATCTATAGCTAAATTGCCTTACCCTCATCAGAAAGTCTACTGTCCGAGTTCTTGGGCAAGCCCAATGAGTATTCCTTCGGGGCCGCGAATATAGCAGAGCCGGTACATGTCCTCATACTGAACCACTTTGTCTACAAGCTCCGCGCCAAGCTGGTAAAGTCGGGAAAGTGTGTTGTCGAGGTCCACTACGGTGAACATGACACGTAAGTAACCAAACGCGTTTACTGGAGCGTTTCGATGGTCAGACATCATTGGCGGCGATTTGAATCGTGAAAGTTCAAGCCTACTATGACCATCAGGTGTAACCATCATGGCAATCTCGCAGCGCATGTCGCGCAAGCCAGTAACACCCCCCGCCCACTCCCCTTCAATCGTCGCCCGCCCCTCTAATTTGAGGCCAAGCTCAGTGAAGAAGGCAATAACGGTATCCATATCCTCGACTACGATGCCAACGTTGTCCATACGCTTAACTGTCATATTATTTCCTTAACTAGCCTTTTCCAACTTTCTCTTGAATCGTACCTATATTTATCAGATCGCGCCTGGCATCGCCAACGGCCGTTTACACGAACTCTCAATCTCCACATGCCGCCCCTGCGCTGCCGCATCGTGGAAAGCGTGCATCAGGTCAAGGACGTGGTAAGCCATTTCGCCGTTGGCGCGGTGCAAACGGCCGTTACGCAGCCCCTCTGCCATATCCGCCACCCCCAGCCCCCGGCTGTTCTCCGTAAAGCCATGCGTCAACGGCATCTCCCGCCACTCCCGCTCCCCGCGCCGCCGCAGCCGCACCGGCTCACCAAACGTATTCGGGTCAGGAGCCAGCAGCGTCCCCTCCGTGCCATAAATCTCAATATGGGGCAGCCCTGAGCCGCCGGGAATATCAAAGCTGGTGAGAATACTCCCCACCGCTCCGCTGGCAAACTCCATCATCCCCATGACGTGCGTCGGCACCGCCACGTTGATCACCTGCCCCCGCTTTGGCTCGCTGCCAATCACCCGCTCTGCCCACCCCTGACTGGTTACGCCCGTCACCCGGCGCACCGGCCCCAGCAGCGATACCAGTGCCGTCAAATAATACGGCCCCATGTCAAACATCGGCCCGCCGCCCACCTGGTAATAAAAATCGGGGTTGGGATGCCACCCTTCGTGTCCCCCGCTCATCATAAACGCCGTGGCCGATAACGGCCGGCCGATGGCCCCCTCATCAATCAACTGGCGGCACGTTTGCAGCCCGCCCCCCAGAAAAGTATCCGGCGCACCCCCCACCCGCACCCCGTTGACCTGCGCCAGGGCCAGCATTTGCTGCCCTTCCTCCCGCGTCAATGCCAATGGCTTTTCGTTGTAGACGGATTTGCCTGCTGCTAATGCCGCCAGTGCCACCTCGCCATGCGCCTCCGGCGTGGTCAAATTCA
>JAGQGA010000572.1 GCA_020432595.1 Anaerolineales bacterium
TTAGTCGCTCTTGCAGTCGGTATTCGTCGGCACCGGGAACGGCCGTCCAGCTTACGGTATAGTCACCATCCAGATCGGCATTGGCAATGGCATTGAGTACGGGTTTGGCCGGTTTGACCACCACCGTGGTGCATTTGCTGCTGCTCCAGTTGCTGTTGCCGGCCGTGTTAATGGCGCGTACCTGGTAGCACCATTCACCGGCGGTGCGACCGCTGGCCGCATAGCTGCTGCCGCTGCCGCTGTAGACCGTTGCCCAGTCACCGCCAACGTAGCTTTCGCGCAGCTCATAGCCGCTGGCCATGGCGACGCTGCTCCAGGTGACGCTGTAGCTGCCGTCCTGGTCGCTGTTGCTGATGGCGTTGAGGGTGGGGGTGCTGGGTGGGCCGAGAACGGTGGTGCATTGGCTGCTGCTCCAACTGCTGGCTCCGGCGTCATTTTCGACGCGAAGCTGGTAGCACCATTCGCCGCTACTGCGGTTGGCGGCGATGTAGCTGGTAAAAACGGCCGTTTGTACCGTTTGCCAACTTCCTCCATCATGCTTCTCTTGCAGTTGATAGCTGGTAGCGCGGGGTGCATTCGGCCACGTCACGGCGTAGTTGCCGTCCTGGTCGCTGTTGCTAATGGCGTTGAGTGTGGGCTTGTCAGGCGGCGAAAGCACGGTGGCGCATTGCGTGCTGCTCCAATCCCCTTCAACCACTTCGTTTTGGGCACGCACACGATAGCACCATTCACCGTCAGCTTTGCCACTGAGGTCAAACGTTCTTTCTGTCCCACTGTAGACCGTTGCCCAACTGCCGCCGTTGAAATTTTCTTGCAGCTCATAACCAATTGCCCCGGAGACAGTTGACCAGCTTGTGCTGTAGCTGCCGTTGAGATCGGCGTTGCTGATGGCGTTGAGGGTGGGGGCGGCTGGTGGATCAACATAGTCAAAACATACCATGGTGGTATTGTTAACGACACTGTTGGCATCGCCGCTGTTGACCAGCGCCATCGCCCTACTGCCGCCTACATTTTCCACGCCGATTGTCAGCGGGCGCGGCAAAGTGCCGCTGAGGTTGTTATAGGCAAAGACGATTTCATAGGCTCCCGCCGCGTTGTCAATGTCGTGGGCGATGATCATTTCAAAATCGAGCGTGATGGGGCTGCCGTCAAATGCTTGCACGTCGTCGTACTCGATTACATAGACCCCATTGGAGCCGTTTAGCTGGGCCACGGAAATGCCCTGGTTCAGGGCGGCATCATAAGTGATCACCCAGTCGCCCCAAAGCGGCGCAACGAGGTTATTGGGCAGGTTGGCATCGGGGATGTTTTGCGGCGCAAAGGGGAGGCCGCCGTTGTTGAGCAGAGCATCGAAAATGGCAAAGCCATCGTCGGTGAAAGAGATGGTGGGGTAATCAATGTTGTAGAAGTTGATGGGGTTGGCGAGTGGGGGGGTAATGGTAACGAGGAAAGTGTCGCCAAATAGGGTGGGATCGGTTGAAATGCTGTTGTCCTCAAGGTTTAGGTAGCCACCGAAGCCTGTGTCACAGAGGGGGTCGTTGAGGTTGGTGGTGACGGTATATTGACCTGTAGCGGCAACGGCTGGGGTATTGGTGGCTGGGGTAGCGGTCATGGTGCTGCGGTCAAGCGGCGTGACGGTGAGGGCTTCGCTGGGGACAGCCACAAGCTGCTGGGGGTTGAAACGGGTGGGTGGGTTGGCCAGTGTCTCTGGTGCAGGCAGGGTTTGTTGTGGCTTGGCGGTGGCAATGGAGCTGGGAATGATGAGGAGGAACAGGGATAAGAGCCAGAGAATGAGCTTCTCTGTGCTGGTGCGGTTGGCAAATTGATTCATGAGGTTCTCCATGTGGGCCGATGCGAAAACTGGTTTCGGATTGGCTTGTGATGGGTTGCGAAGAATGTAAGCGCTAGAGTTAACGGCCGTTTCTGACGAACGGCCGTTTATACGACTAGAAATAGGCTTAGCTGGCTCAGAGGTCGTCTCCCTTAGATCTGGCGATTGTCTATAAGATGACATAAAAAATCGCCGGCTCCGACAATATAAGTCAAGTATAAACAACGGCTGAGGGCTTTCCTATCCTAAATGTCATATGCGCCAGATGATATTTGTCAGTTTGGCGGGGTGAATGGTAGAGATTCTCGGAAATAAGAATTTCTCAGGCAAAGGCGCAAAGTCGCCAAGCATTTTCTTTTTGCGCCTTTGCCTGACATAAAGTTAATTCCGATAATGTCTGTTAGTTAGCCAGCAAAATTGGCTGATAAAATAAGGCGGTCGTAAACTTAGAGGGGCAGTGGCTTTTCCCGGCTGGGTACGGCTACTGAATCATTATTTTGTTTGTAGGAGGAAAGCATGAGTGCAAAAGAAGTTATTTTAAGTTATTTGGAAAACCAGGATGAAAAACTGTCTTGGGTGGCGCGGGAGATTTGGGATCACCCGGAGATTGGCTTGCAGGAGACATTTGCCTCGAAGCTGCTGGCGACGGAGCTGGCGGAGGCGGGCTTTTCGATTAAGCGTGGGGTGGGGCAGATGCCGACGGCATTTGTGGCAAGCTGGGGGGAAGGGAAGCCGATTATTGGGATTTTGGGGGAGTATGATGCGCTGCCGGGGTTGTCGCAGAAATTAACGGCCGTTAAAGACCCCGTGCAAAACGGCGGCCCCGGCCACGGCTGCGGCCACAACCTGTTTGGCACGGCCAGCATGGGGGCCGCCATCGCCCTCAAAGAAGCGATGCAGGTCCACGACATCCCCGGCACCGTTCGTTTTTACGGCTGCCCCGCCGAAGAAACCCTCGTTGGCAAAACCTTTATGGCAAAAGACGGCGTGTTTGATGACCTTGATGCCGCCATTGCCTGGCATCCCGGCTCCACCAACATGGTGTGGCACGGTTCCTCGCTGGCAATGAACTCCTTTAAGGTCAACTTCCACGGCGTGGCAGCGCACGGAGCCGGTGCCCCCCATCTTGGCCGCAGCGCGTTGGATGGGGTGATGCTGATGGATGTAGGGGTCAACTACCTGCGCGAACACATCATCCAGGAAGCCCGCATTCACTGCGTTGTCACCAGCGGTGGGCAAGCCCCCAACGTTGTACCACCCTATGCCCAGGTGTGGTACTTTGTCCGCGCCCCGCGCCGTGACCAGGTGGACGAAATTTATGCCCGCGTGCTGGATATTGCTAAGGGGGCAGCGTTGATGAGCGGCACGACTTACGATATTGAGTTTATTACCGGCTGCTATGACCTGCTGCCCAACAGTGTGATGTCGGATTTGCTGCTGGCAAAGCTGCAAGAGGTGGGCGGCATGACCTTTACGCCGCAGGAGATTGCTTTTGCCGAACAGTTGCAGGGGACGTTTCCGGCCGGCGCGGTGCAGATGGAGCAATATATGCTGGGTAAAATGGTGGCTTCAGGGGTTGACCCGGCTGATTATGCATCGGCGTTGCCAACGGCCGTTTTGCCCCATGCTGCCAATCCCCCCGTTCTCCCCGGCTCCACCGAAGTGGGTGACGTAAGCTGGATTACCCCCACCGGGCAGATTACCACCTGCTGCTGGCCCGTTGGCACACCGCCGCACAGTTGGCAAACCACCGCCTCCTCTGGCTCCAGCATTGGCGCGAAGGGGATGCTGCTGTCGGCCAAGGCGATGGGGCTGGCCGCGCTCGACCTGATGACCCAGCCTGAGTTGCTGGCCACTGCCCAGGCCGAATTTGCTAAGGCGACGGCAGGGAAGCCGTATGTCTCGCCAGTGCCGGATGGGGCGGTGCCGAGCTGACGA
>JAGQGA010000573.1 GCA_020432595.1 Anaerolineales bacterium
ATTGATCCGTGTCCTTCCGTGTCCTTCCGTGTCCCATTTCTGCCATTTGCAAATTGTCCAACACGGTCATTCTGGTTCCCGCCCCAGCCAAAACAGCAGCAGCCAGCAGGGAATAATGACCAGCAGCGAGAAAAACGCCGTGTAGACAATGCCCCCCGTTGCCACCAGCCACGGCCCCGTTAGTGCCGCCAGCGTTCCCCCCAGTCGCCCACTGGCTCCCGCCAGGGTAATTGTCTTCCCCCGCTGCTGCGGCGACTGTTCGCTTACCAGTGCCAGGTGGCTGACAATGGAAAACTCAAAGCCAAAGCGGACGATGATGAGCCGCAGCAGGGCGTATTGCAGGCCGTTGCCGGGTTGCAGCAGCAGAATCAGCCCCACAATGATCAGGCTAAAGCCAATAAGGACGCTGGTGCGCTTGCCCAGGCGGTCGCTAATCAGGCTGACCAAACCGCTGCCGCACAAATCGGCCGTGCCTAAAAAGAGGGCAACCCGCCCCAGTTCAGCCGCGCCCAGCCCGTAATCGGCCGCCAGCCAGGTGCCGTAGGCGATAAACAGGTTAAACCCGGCGATACGATGCAGCCCGGTGATGAGGACATTGGCCCAGGCAGAACGGCCGTTTGCGCCCAAATCGAGAAAGGTTTGCAGTCGCTGTCGCCAGGGAGCAGGAGGGGTGGGGTGAGAAACGGCCGTTTGTTCCCGTTCCGAGTGAGGTGCAGAAGGCAGCCAGCGATAGACGAGAAACGCTACCAGCATTCCTCCACTAAAAATCAGCATCGGCACCCGCCAGCTTGCCACCGCCAGCAGCCGACCCACCAAATACAGCCCCACAATCCCCGACAGCGCCCACGAATATTCCAAAATACCCAGCCCTCGCCCCCGCTGATTGTACGGCAGCCAGGCACTCATATACGCCTGCAAAATCGGGTTAAATGTTACTGTCCCCAACCCCGCCAAAATCAACCCTGCCACCGCCAACCCCAGCCCTTGGCTGGCCGCCAGCAGCGCAAACCCGGCCGACCCACTTAGCAGCCCCAGCCGCATCACTCGCCGATAGCCAACCCGGTCGGCCCAGCTTCCCAGAAACGGCAGCAGCAGCCCTACCGCACTTTGCACACTCAGCAGCCGCCCCAGCACAATCGGCGTTGTTCCCAGCCCCGCCGCTAAAATGGGCAAAAAGGGGAAGAAAATCTGGAAGCTGGTGTCGGTGAACAGACGAGTTAATAAGGCCAAAGCCAGCAAACGGGCTACGGAAACGGGAGGATTTTTGGTTGTTGCAGAAGTAGGGATCATGTAACGTGGTGCGTCGTGCGTCGTGAGGTTGGGAGACGCACGACGCACCACGCACTATTTTTCGTACCCGTCCGGGTGCGCCACGTGCCAATCCCAGGCGCTTTGGATGATGTCGCGCAGTTTGGGATAGCGGGGCGCCCAGCCGAGGTCGTGGTTAATGGTTTCGCTGCTGGCAATCAGCACATCAGGGTCGCCGGGGCGACGGGGGCCAATGTCGGCGGGGATGGGGTGGCCTGTCACCGCCCGCGCCGTTTCAATCACCTCACGCACGCTGTAGCCCTTGCCGTTGCCCAGGTTATATTTGCGGCTTCCTTCATCTAAGGCCCGCATCGCCAAAATGTGGGCGCTGGCAAGGTCGCTGATGTGGACATAATCGCGGACGCAGGTGCCGTCGGGGGTGTTGTAATCATCGCCGTAGATCACCACCTTCTCCCGCTTGCCCAGCGCCACTTCCAGCACAATGGCAATCAGGTGGGTTTCGGGGTTGTGGTGTTCGCCGCGCTCCGGGGTGGCACCGCAGGCGTTGAAATAGCGCAAACAGGCGTAGCGCATTCCGTAAACGCGATCCATCCAGTGCAAATACCGCTCCAAAATGTGTTTGGATTCACCGTAGGGGCTGCCGGGGACGATGCGCTCGGTTTCGTCAATCGGCATTCGTTCGGGGTCGTCAAAGAGGTTGGCGGTGGAGGAGAGGATGAACCGCTTGACCCCGTGCTCCACGGCACTTTCCATGAGGTTGAGACCGTTAACAACGTTGTCGCGCAGGTAGAGAAACGGCCGTTCCATAGACTCCCCCACCAGCGTATGCGAAGCAAAGTGCATAATCCCGTCTGGTTTGTGGGCAGCCATCACCGCGTCAATCGCCGCTTTGTCGGCCA
The DNA here is from genome assembly GCA_020432595.1 of Anaerolineales bacterium. The sequence goes on from JAGQGA010000573.1 coordinate 2,169, forward strand.
AATCGGCCTGCACAAACGTTGCCTGAGGATGCACCGCATCCAAATGCCCCTGGTACAGGTTGTCAATAATGACGACCTCATCCCCTTCATTAATCAACATTTCCACCGTGGCGCTGCCTATATAACCCGCGCCCCCTGTTACTAAGATTTTCATAGTTAGGTTCCTTGTGTGACAAAAATAGAGATTGGGGATTGGAGATTGGGGATTGAACGCTTTGCCAATCTCCAATCCCCAATCCCGTACAAAGTTACGACAAAAATGTTAAAAAGCAGGTAACAGTTACGGCTGTGCCGCCAACGTCAGCGGCAGTTCCAGCGGCTGGCCGTCGCGCAAAAGGGAGAAGGTGATGGTGTCGCCGACGCGGGTGTTGAGTTCGATGAGTTCGGAAAGCTGCTGCCAGTTGCGGATGGGGGTTGGGGTGTTGTTGAGGCTAACGGCCGTTAAAATATCCCCACCCACCAGCACCCGCCGATTCCCCACAATCACCTCCTGCTGCGCCCCGCGAATGCCGCTGGCAACGGCCGGGCTGTTGCGATAAAGTTGTGCCACCAATACCCCTTCTGTCACCGGCAGTTGCAGCGTGTCGGCCAAATCAGCCGTAATCGAATACCCCAGCAGCCCCAGCCACGGGTGCGGATACACCCCATCTTCAATGAGCGACGGCACCACCCGTTGCACCGTGTCCACCGGCACGGCAAAACCAATCCCCTCGGCTCCCTGGCGAATGGCGGTGTTGACCCCCATCAATTCCCCCCGCGAGTTGAGCAAGGGGCCGCCAGAGTTGCCGGGGTTGATGGCGGCATCGGTTTGGATGACGTTATAAATGTAGGTGTCGTTGTCGGTTTGCAGCGGCCGACCGAGGGCGCTAATCACCCCCGTCGTCAACGTTTGATCCAGCCCAAACGGGTTGCCAATGGCAATCGCCCGCTGCCCCACGCGCAAATCGGCGGCCGAGGCCAGCGTTAGCGGGGTTAACCCTTCCGGCATGTCGGTTACGACAATCACCGCCAAATCATTGGCCGGGTCGGTGCCAACCACCTGCGCCGGAACCTGGAGCGAATCGCTAAACGCCACTTCCAGGCTTTCGGCTCCTTCCACCACATGGTAGTTGGTGACAATGTGGCCGAGTTCATCAAAGACAAAGCCAGAGCCGGTGCCTTCGCTGGGCTGGGGACCAAAAAAGAAGTTCATCGTCACCACCCTTGCCGTGATGTGAACAACCGAGGGGCCAACGCGCTCATAAAGGTTGGTGATCAGCTGCTCTTCAATATCAATGGGAGCTAGGTCTGTATCGGAAAGCGGTGTCGGGGTAGCAATGAGGACGATGGGGGTGGCGGTGGGCGGAACGGCCGTTACCGTTGCCACCTCGCCTTGCAGCAAACCGGGCAAGGCACACCCCAATAACAAAAACAGGAGAAGAAAAAGAAAATGCTTCATGAAATTGAGAATTGGGAATTGGGAATGGAGAATTGGGAACGGATCATTCTCCATTCCCAATTCTCCATTCTCCATTCTCTTTAGTTTTCCGTAAAAGAGGCATAAACTTGGAGACAAAACGCCCGAATTTATGCCCTAGCAAGCCTGACAGCCTC
>JAGQGA010000574.1 GCA_020432595.1 Anaerolineales bacterium
CTACGTTTTTCTGTTCAATTCGAGGTGTTTTCTCCTTTGTCAACTTAATTCTGCTGACTTTTGTCAGTCAAGCAGGAAATTGATTCATCTCCAATCTCTAATCTCTAATCTCAAAGAAGCTCGCTGCGGCGGGCTTTTTTTATGGCAAGAGAGTGGCGGCAAGGGTGTCCCAGCGGAAGGGGGCAATTTGCTGGGGTTGGTCGAAGAAGTATTCTTCAAGATAGGGTTCGATTTCGAGTGTCCAGATGGCGCGGAGGAGGTTGGCGAGGTTGGGGGTGAGAAAGTAGGTGGGGCCGATGGCGTAGTTGGGGTCGTTGATGTGGTTATTGAGCCGGCTGAGTTGGGTGATGAGGCGGTCAACAAAGTTGGCATCGGTTCCCAGTTGCGCGTGGTAGCGACGAAGCAAGTCGAGGTTGGGGGTGAGGCGAAGGAAGGCAAAGCGGCGGCGCAGGGCGTAGTCTACGAGGGCGATGGAGCGGTCGGCGGTGTTCATGGTGCCGATGATGGTGACGTTGGAGGGTATAGACAAACGGCCGTTTCCCCCCGCTAACCCCACTTCTTCATCCCGATATTCCAGCAAATACATCAATTCGCCAAAAACGGCCGTTAAATTTGCCCGGTTAATCTCATCAATGATAAATACATGTGGCTCGCCACTGCTGCTGGCCTGGCGGCAAAAGCGGAGAAAACGGCCTGGCACCATTTCGTAGTGCAGCGTGCCATCGCTGTGGCTAAGCGGGCGCAGCCCCTGAATAAACTCCTCATAGCTGTAGGCCGGATGAAATTGCACCAGCTCTACATTGCCATTGCTATTGCTCACCAAATGTTTTGCCAGCTTGCGAGCCAGAAAGGTTTTGCCGGTGCCGGGCGGCCCGTAGAGAATGGCTTGTCCTTTGCGGCGCAGCGCCGCTAGCCAAAACTTCAGCGTTTCCAGTTCAAGGCTGGTATCGTCGGCACAATCTTCGAGCGTGTAAACGGGGTGGGTAGAAGGTTGTGCCGTGTAGGAGGCCGGAGATTCGTGAAGGATTGTCTCGTCCGTTGTCTCTGCATCAGATGGCATAATCTCGTCCTCGGCTGGTGGAACATCTAAAGCTATCTGCCCTTCGCTGCTCAGTTGCCCCACTCGCGCCCGGCTCTCCTGGTAGCAAACCCAAACCAGACTTTGCACATCAATCATATCGGTCGCCTCATAAGAGGCGAGGGCGTTGAGCAGGACGCGGGAAGCCGCCAAAATGTTGGCGTAGGTAGCCGCTGTAGGCGGTCGTTCAACTTTTGTGTCGGGGTAGCCAAAGAATTTGAGCAGCCAGGCGGCGGTGTGGGGTTTGACAAACATTTCTTCGGCGGGATGGCAGAGGAAGAGGAAGTAGGTGGGGAAAGGCCAACCGTTGGGCAAGCCGTTGGCTTCTAAATAGTCGGAGAAATATTGCAGCCGCTGGGGGCTGGGTTGGTCGCCGTAGAGCAAGTTGCGGAACTGAGCGCAAAATTCGGCGGCGTTGAGGCTGGGATGGCGCAGCACGGCGCTGTCGCTGGTGCTGGGGATGCGCTGCCAAAGGAGGTTGGTTTGGTTGCAGAGGGTGGTGAGCCGCGCCAGGATGGTGTCGGTGTCGCCCTTAGCCAGCAGGTCGTCCAGAACGGGCTGGTTGATGAGTTCTTGGGCTTGGGAAACTGCCGTTTGCTTATACGCAACCTCATCATCTACAAACGTTAGATGAGCAAAACCATCCCAGTCCGGGAAACGGCGGCGCACAAGAGCAATCAGGTCGTGGATTTGGTGTTTGGTTAACATAGGGTGAACTCTTACCAACCAACGGCCGTTCCATCATTCCTCGGCTCACTGCCAGCAACCAGCACCCCCGATTCCGTGTCGCGCACAATCGCCTGGCCGCCGCCATAGGCCATTGGCGTGGCGCGTGGTAGCAACACGTGACCGCGTGCTGCCAAGCTGGCATACACCTCATCAGAGAAGCTATCTTCCACACCAAATTCCTTGTCCTGAGTCCATTGGAAGCGGGGTGCATCCAGTGCCTGCTGCGGATCCATCTCAAATTCGACCAGGTTCAGCCCCACCTGCAAATGACCCTGCGGCTGCATAAAGCCGCCCATCACGCCAAAGCTGCTCCATGCGGCACCGTCTTTGGTGATAAAGCCGGGGATGATGGTGTGAAACGGCCGTTTTCCCCCCGCCGCCTCATTGGGATGCCCCGGCTCCAGCGAGAAATTCGCCCCTCGGTTTTGCAACTGCACCCCCGTCGTTCCCGCCGTCAGCCCGCTGCCAAACCCCATATACAGGCTTTGAATCCAGCTTACCATATTGCCCTCGCCGTCGGCCGTCGTCAGGTACACCGTGTCGCCGTGCCGCTGCGGCTGCCCTGGCGTGGGGGTCAATGCCCGATCCGGCGTAATCAATGCCCGGCGCGTTTCCGTGTAGCTGTCGCTCAGCAGCCCCGCCAGCGGAATCTCAGCCTGGCGTGGGTCGGCAATATAGGCATGGGCATCGGCAAAGGCCAGCTTAATCGCCTCCATCAGCGCGTGGTAATAATCGGCCGTGCCATAGCCCAACGCCTGCAAATCAAAACCACGGGCAATGTTAAGCGCCAGCAGCGCCGTCAACCCCTGCCCGTTGGGTGGAATTTCATAAAAGGTATACCCCTTGCCATAATCCACGCTGATTGGCTCCACCCATTCCGGCTGGTAATTTGCCAAATCGTCTTCCGTCATCACCCCGCCCCCTTCCTGCACACAGGCGGCAATTTGGCGGGCAATGTCGCCGTGGTAAAACACGTCATACCCTTGTTCGGCAATGGCTTGCAGCGTGGCGGCAATTTCTGGGTTGCGGAACAGTTCGCCGGGGTGAGGGGCACGACCACCCGGCAGCCACACCCGCTTGGAATCGGGGTGGGCACTCATTTTTTCGGTGGAGCGTGCCCAGGCGCGGCCAATGCGTTGGCTAACGGGGTAGCCGTGGCGAGCGTAATCAATGGCCCTTGCCAGCAGCGTGTCAATGCCCAGTCGGCCGAAACGGTTGTGGGCATATTGCCAGCCGCGCACGCTGCCCGGCACAAGGCACGGTGACGGGCAAGCCTCCCAGCGCGGGAAAGGTATCGTGTCCTTGACTGCGGACAAGCTCGCTGGTGAGAGCCATTGGAGCGGGGCCGCTGGCGTTAAGACCATAGAGCCGCTTGTCCTTGGCTGACCAAATCAGGGCAAAGGCATCACCGCCAATGCCGGTGGAGCAAGGCTCCACGACGCACAGCGTAGCAACGGTGGCAATGGCGGCATCGAGGGCGTTGCCGCCCGCTTTCAAAATATCCAGCCCAGCTTGGGCGGCCAGCGGCTGGCTGGTGGCGACGGCACCGTTGCGGGCAATGATGTTGGAACGTCGGCTGGGGAAGGCGTAGGCTTCAAATTTCATGGGATTTCCTCTCTCGTCTAAATCTTGACACAGAACACCTGTTCGTGTATACTTTCAGAACATATGAGCGATTATGGGATTACTGTATCTGTGTGCAGACAGCTTGCCTAACGGCCGTTTGTCATGGGCAGTGCCCGGCTAAAGGAGTTTGGCACCATGAAAAAATCGAGACCGCTCTCTGACCGCCAGAAAGGTATGCTGAAATACATCTGGTCGTATGTCAACGACAACGGCCGGCCGCCAACCATTCGGGAAATTGGGAGCGCTGTCAACATCAGTTCCACCTCAGTGGTGAATTATAATCTGCAAAAGCTAAGTGAGAAAGGCTTACTAGAGCGAGAT
>JAGQGA010000575.1 GCA_020432595.1 Anaerolineales bacterium
AGGGGTCGGGGCTGGTGCTGCTGTTCCATTCGCTGGGGGAAATTGACGGCACGTTTGGCGAGTGGGGGTTCCACAAGCGGGGCAACGGGGGCTTTACGCAGACGGTAGCGCGGGCGGCGCAGGCGTTTGGGGCGGAAATTCGGCTAAATACGGCCGTTTCTCAACTCATCACCCGCAACGGCCAAGCGGTGGGCGTGGCGCTGGAAAACGGGGACGAACTGTATGCCAATACCATCGTTAGCGCCCTCGACCCGCGCCGCACCTTCTTGCAGTTGGCCGACCCGCGTGAACTGCCCAGTGATTTGGTGACCAATATTGAAAAGTTCAAATTCCAGGGGACATCCGCCAAAGTTAACTTTGCCCTCAATGGGCTACCAACGTATCCGGCATTGCCCAACCGCACCGATATGTATCGCGGCTTTATTAACATTGGACCGAGCATGGATTATTTGGAGCGGGCGTTTGATGATGCCAAGTATGGGACGTTTAGTAAACGGCCGTATCTCGACTGCTGCATCCAGTCCATGATTGACCCCGACATGACCCCGCCCGGCAAGCATATCATGTCTTGCTTTGTGCAATATGCGCCCTACAAACTAAAGGACAGCGATTGGGAAACGGAGCGGGAAAATCTGGGCGATACCGTGCAAAAGACGTTTGCCTCCTTCTTCCCCAACTTCAACGACCTGATTTTGCACCGCGAAGTGGTGACACCGCTGGATATTGAGCGCAAGGTGGGGTTAAGCGAGGGCAACATTTTTGCCGGGGAGTTTCTGACCCCGCAAATGTACTTTTTCCGCCCGGCGGCCGGCTGGAATCAGTACCGCACGCCCATCAAAGGGTATTACCAGTGCGGCTCCGGCACCCACCCCGGCGGTTGTGTAATGGGTGCGCCCGGCCAACTGGCGGCGCGGCAAATTTTGGGTGATTTGCAGAAGAAGTAATGGGTCGTAGATTTGCTGAACCTGAAAATAGTTGCTGGTTGCCGCTACAAGCCACGAATCATCAGCAGTGTCTGTAGATTGGTTCAATCTCCGAAGATTGAACCAATCTTGACCAACTTAATTAAGTGCCATCCTTTAGCAAAGCAGGATGAAAGGTATGGTACAATAACGGTCGGAAATCATAATTTGTGGCTATTGGAAGGATTAATAGATTGCTCTAAGTGGGAGATACCATCAAACATTAAGCAAGGTGAACGAAATGGTTGAGATGACGATTCAACTTCCAGATACATTAGCAAGCGAATTGGCTTCGGTGGAAGATCGGTTGCCGGAGGTACTCGCCTATGGCTTAAGGCAGTTGTCACCTGTACCCAATCAAGTCTATCGAGATGTACTGAACTTTTTGATCAGCCAGCCTTCACCACAAGAGTTGGCACAATTTGCGCCAAAGCCTGACGTTCAGGCACATGTAAGCACGTTGTTGGAAAAGAATCGGGCGGGAATGTTAACGGCCGTTGAGCAAAGCGAACTAGCTGAATATGACCGTATTAATCATTTGGTGACGATGTTTAAAGCCCGTACCTTAAATTATTTAAAACAGCAGCCCTGATGCCAGATTCCCCCTCAAACTACATCAAACCATTAACGGCCGTTGGCCGTACAACAGTTTTCTTGTTGCGCTTAAACGAAGCAGAACGGGTTGAAGAACGAATTGCATTGCATATCGGGGAATAAAAGGGATCGGCTTGTGTTACCCTGAGCGCAAATACATAACAATTGCTTGGGCAAACGTGTCGAAGTCCCCCAAATGCCGTTTCAAAATACCAAAAACGGCTGCATGGTCAATGCGTGCATAATCATGAACAATCAAATTCCGAAACTGCGCCATTCGAGTTAAATGCTCCAACAAGTCATCAGGTACAATGCGTGCCTCATGCAACACAACAAAAACCGTCTTGTTATCTTCCGGTGGACGCAGTCCCTCATTGGCAATGATGTGCTGCCCAATGTCCAAACAAGCTTCAATTGCCAAATGCAGCGTTCGCTCAACTGTGCGGTGAATGAGCTTGTTTTCCTGGTAAGTGACAAAATCAACGTTTTGAAGATCGCGTAAGTCGTTGATGTAGCCGTTTAGCAGTTTCAAGCGTTCCATTATCACGCTCTTTTCGATAGCCAAGTCCATGCTCCTCAATGCGTTCCAATAATTTTTGCTGGTGAAATTCCAGGGCGGGTTTAAAGTCAAAATAGAGCTTCATTGTTCGCACGACAAAAGCAACACGCTCTGCCTCTGTACGTTTGTAAAGCAAAATGCCGTCACGGATAACGTTGTAGGCTAGAAAAGGTGGGGCGTTGTTAAGCAAAGTAACCTGGGCCTTTTCCCCCAAGAGTTCAGCCACGGCTACAGCTATGTCTAAATGGGTGTTTAATCGCTGTGCTTCATCTAAGGACGCATCAAGCAAGATCGCAATATCAATATCGCTCAATGGCGTTGCCTGGTCTCTGGCAACAGACCCAAACAGATAGGCCAGCACAATTGCTGGCTGCTGTGCCAGATAAAGGTTTAAGACTGCTTGTAAATTGGCAAGCATTTCGTATTGGCGTGTTGCATCCATGCCTCACACTATGCCATAAATAAGGCTTTGGTACAACTATGAGTTGCTGGTCTTACCAACGGCCGTTTCCCACCCGCATCACCTCCACCGGCAGCCGAATATCAAACAGCGCCCGAATTTGCCGATCCAGTTCTGGGGCAATATAGGCGGGGTAATAATCCCGCAGCATTGTTCGCACCCGACGGTGCGCCCGTTCGTAGATTGTTGGGCTGCCCGCCTCCTCCCACGTTGTTGTGTCCCGTCGGTCGGCCAGCGTGGGGTACAAAAACTCGCTTTTCATCAACGCAACCGTCTGCGGATTGCCCAAATAATGGCCGGGGCCATTGACTGTTTCGCGGATGACGTCAAAGGAGAGGGTCGTTTCATCCACCTCAATCCCGCGCACCACCCGCATCACCATCCCCATCATCTCGTTGTCAATCAGCAGTGCCTCCAGCGATGAACCCATGAGGCTACCCACTGCGCCGGGGTAGGAAGAAATGGAGTTACCCCCGGCCAACGCCGCCACCACAGTGGAGATGCCTTTTTCAAACCCGGCCTGGCCGTCAGGCATATTGGCATCGGTCATGCCGCTGGCAACGCTGGAAACGAGGCCGTAGTGGGCGCAAAGCTGGGCGGTGGCGGCCATCACCAACGTTTGCTCCGCGCCGCCGCCGCTAAATGCCCCCGTGCGGAGGTCGGAGATGAACGGCCACATGCCAAAGAGCATGGGGGCCTGGGGGTTGATGAGGTAGGTGACGGTGAGACAGGCCAGCGTTTCGGCAAAGGTTTGGACGAGGCAGCCAGCCAGTGCCGCCGGGGCGGTGGCACCGGCCTGGGCGGCCACGGCCACGTCATAGGTGATGCCCAGTTCGGCACAGCGCATCATTACTTCCAGGCTGTCGCGGGCAAAGGTGAGGGGGGAGACGATGGGGCAGCCGCCAAAGCTGCAAAACGGCCGTTTTACAAATTCCCCCTTGCCCCCCACAAACAAATCAAACATCGCAATAATTCGATCTACGTGCGCTGCCGTGCCAAGCCCCATATGAAACGGTTTGTTGGTGGCCGCCAACTCGGCATAGGCCACGTTGATGTCGTGGGTCAGCAGGTCGTGGCTGAATTCCGAGGCGATAAACGGCTGCCCAAAGGTGTGGATATGCTCAAGCTGGTCTACCAGCCGCCCTGCGTCATAGAGGTCAAGCAGGGTAGACGGCCGGT
>JAGQGA010000576.1 GCA_020432595.1 Anaerolineales bacterium
TAATGCCTTCGATCTGGTGGCATTGTGGGATGTGTTTGAGCATGTGCTTGACCCTAAAGCGACATTGGCCGAGATTGCCCGCGTTTTGCGTCCAGGCGGGCTGTTTGTAGCCAGCTTGCCAAACCCCACGGGTTTTGAAGCAAAATGGTTTGGGAGCGATTGGCTGGGGTGGGATCGGCCGCGCCATTTGCACATTTTTACGCCGCAGGTGATGGAGAATTATTTACGCGATGCGGGGTTTGGGTTGACGAGTGTGGAGAGTTTTAACGGCCGTTTAGGTGTCACCCTCATGAGCCTGGAATTTCGCGCCAAAGCCCGGCAGGTACCCGAAGCCGTTTGGCAGCGGCGCAGCCAGTGGCTCTATACCCTGCCGCTGCGGCTGGCAACGCTGCCCATCTACAAGTTGGCCGAGGCGTTTAACAAAACCTCTATCATGACCGTCTTTGCCCATTTGCGGGCTGACTAACCCATCTGACTTGTTCTTTGGTATAATGGTTGATGCTTTTTTACCTTGTGGATATTTCTCTAGAATTTACTTATGACTGCATCTGCAAAACGGGTTCTGCTCATCGGACTTGACGGAGCCACCTTTGATCTAATTGAGCCATGGAAAGCTCAACTGCCCAACCTGACCCAACTGATAGCAACGGGGGGGCATGGCGCGTTGGCATCTACACTTCAACCAACCACCGCTCCAGCCTGGACAACCTGCCTAACGGGTGTTAACCAGGGCAAACATGGTCTTTATGATTTTGTGCGCCGTCGCTCCGGCAGTTATCATTTAGAAATAACCAACAGTTCCCAAATAGGCGCTCCCACCTTTTTTGATATTGCCAGCCAGCAGGGGAAGCAAGTTGTTGCTCTCAATATCCCTTATACCTATCCGCCTCGACCTGTTAATGGGGTGATGATTGGTGGCCCGTTTGCCCCCACCGTAACACCTGAGCTAGTCTACCCGGTGGGTTACTACGAAACGCTACGGCAGCTTACGCCTGATTATTTTATCTTGCCCGATTTTGATCAGCGGGCTGAAAACCCGCTACTTGACTACCATCAGAAGTTGCTCAAAGCAATTGCTATGCGTGAAAAATTGAGCCTGCATCTCCTGAAAACAGAACCTTGGGATTTGTTTATGGTTGTGTTTATGGCAACCGATGAGGTGCAGCACACTTTTTGGCACTGTATGGAAGCGGCGGAGGGCACGCCTGAGGCACGTCATCGCCATGCCATTTTTGCTGTTTATAAGCGACTGGATGAGATGGTGGGAAAGTTGGTTGCTCAGGCTCGTGCTGATGGGGACGAACGGGAAACAGTGGTGTTTATTCTTTCCGATCATGGTGCAGGTGCTTTCCGCTGGATGATCAATTTGAATCAATGGTTGGCACAAATGGGGTACTTGCGTTTCCATTCGGCGACGCAAAGCGTGGGGGGAAGGGTGAAAACGGCCGTTATTAAAAAACTCGCCCACGCTTACCGAGAGTACCTACCCGCCCAAACTCGCGCCACAATCCGCCAGCGGCTTGGCATTGAGCGCTTTGAGGCTGTAAAAGAAAATTTTGAATCCTCCTTGCTCACCTCAACCGTTGATTGGGAGCAAACCCAAGCCTATTCCCTAGGTGCAGGGGGCAATATTTACATCAACCTTCAAGGGCGCGAGCCAAATGGGATCGTGGCCCCTGACAATGCCTATGATGAACTCTGTGAAGCTATCCGCAGTCATTTACTGACGTTGGCCGACCCTGAAACTGGTAAGCCCTTGGTACGTGCTGTACATCGCCGCGAAGAGCTATATAGTGGCCCATTTTTACCCCAGGCACCCGAACTGATTATCGAATGGCTGGATTATGCTGACTGGGGGCGGGGTCAGTATGATGCCCAAGCTCCGGTTTTTGAGCGGCAAAGAGCGTTTGATTTTAGCACCCAGCCTTTGACAGGATCACACCGCCCACATGGGATTTTGATTGCCAATGGATCGGGTATTTGTCCTGGTACTCATGTTGAGGGAGCACATTTGCTAGATATTGCGCCCACTGTGTTGAGCTTGCTGGGAGTGCCTACCCCAGCCAACTTTGATGGACAGTTGTTGCGCGGCTTGTTTGAGGAAGAGGTTGCCGCTCAACTTGATGCTTTGATCGGTCATGGGGAAATGGCCTTGCCTGACCAATCCTTCGATTTTAGTGACGAAGAGCAAGAGCGGATTGCGGAACATTTGCGGGCTTTGGGATATTTATAGGCTGCATTCACTATGTCTTCAGCTAATCGGCATTGGTTGACAACGCTTCGCGTGTGGTCGCATCAGGCGGCCAGCTTTTTGTTTTCGGGTAAACGGCAGCGGGTAATAACGGCCGTTTTTTTCACCCTCACCCTGCTTGTCATCACCTCCATTCTATACACAAACCGCGAACTATTACGCAGCTATGAGTGGCACATCCAACCCTATTGGCTTGTTCTTGCCATTGGGCTAATGCTCATTTCCATGTATATGGGAGCCTGGGCCTGGCATCGGTTGGTGGCCGATGTTGCCAACGTCACAGATCGCCGCTTAAATATCAAAATTTGGTGGTATGCTAACCTTGCCAAACGCCTCCCTGGCGTTGTGTGGTATATTGCCAGCCGCGCCATTCTCTACGAGCAGGCGGGTGTTGCCAAACGCACGGTAACCCTCCTTAGCGGGTTAGAAATCGCGCTCATGTTTGTTTCTGGCCTCATTACCACCTTGCTCACCCTGCCCTTTTGGGTTTTACCAGATGAAATCAGCCAGAATCTGGGTTACGCTTGGTTTATGCTTGTGCTTATTCCCCTTTCGCTTTTGCTTATTCACCCGCGTGTTTTAGAGAAAATATTGGCTAAACTGAGTTCGGATAAAGAGGCTACCCCTGGTTCGCTGATCTTAAACTGGCACCATACCCTCATTTGGCTTGTCATGTATATGGTTATTTGGGTAGCAGGTGGTCTAATCCTGTTTAGTACTATCAACTTTTTTCAAACGCTCTCCCCACAACAGCTTGTTCCAGTTGTTGGGATGTGGTCTTTGGCAAACAGCGTTTCATTAGCAGGGGCTATCACGGTGACAAATATTGGGGTACGGGAAGTATCACTGGCACTGCTGCTGACGCAAATTATGCCTTTGCCCGTTGCCATCATCACGATTATTGCCATTCGGCTGATTTTGCTGGCTGGGGGGTTAATAACGGCCGTTATTGCCCTAAAATTACAAATTACTACCTTGGCTGACTGAAAAAACTTAGGAAGATCAAGGCTGCATAAGGCAGTGCAACACTTCAAGCTTAACGAAAAAGCAAAGCTCATCTCGCTCGCTAAGAGCCTGTCCAAGAATAACTTGCCGAAAACTTTGTGCTTTTTAGTCGAGCTTGAGCAAGATTCGTAAGTATTACTTTATTTTTACACAGACCCTTAACTTTACTTTCCGGTAAGTAATAGATGACAAGAAGCGGGTGACTACTCCATAATTACAGGTGAATATGACCGCAAGGAGGACGTATGTCAACCGCTTCATACAAAACTATACAAGCCCTTGAGCAAGTTGTAAAACCATTGCCTGTGGGCACCAATCTTGCACTTTTACATTTAATGTGGGCCATGCTCAAAGGAGCTTTTCTCCAAGGACGTGGTGCAGTTCACACAGCGTTGTCTGAATCAGGGTTTAGTGACGGCGAGATTCGGCGTAGTTGGCAAGCATTGCGCTACGGGACATGGGATATCCGCGAACTTATTACACGATGG
>JAGQGA010000577.1 GCA_020432595.1 Anaerolineales bacterium
GGAAAGGTCGCCCACCTTTTTTTGCTGGTCGCCGCCGCCAAAGTTGAACCGCCCCACATAGGCGCGGGAGTTAACCCGCCGGCCGCTCATGTCCAGCGTCTCCTGCCCGTCCGAAATTTCCTGCCACACCGTTTTATTCGGGTCGAGCGTGTCGCGGCTTTGGTCTACATACGCCATTTCAACCGTCTCGCCAACCACTAGTGAGCCACCGTCCGGCTTTTCCTGCCCCGTAATCATGCGGAACAGCGTCGTCTTGCCCGCCCCGTTGGGGCCGATGATGCCGACGATGCCGCCCGGCGGCAGGTCAAAGCTCAGATTGTCGTAGAGCAAGTTGTCGCCATACCCCTTGCTGATGCCGCTGGCCTGCACCACAATGTTGCCCAAGCGAGGGCCAGCGGGGATGAAGATTTCCATATCGCTGGCTGCTTTTTCATTTTGTTCGGCCAGTAGCTTGTTGTAGGAGGCGATCCGCGCTTTGGATTTAGCGCGTTGCCCTTTGGACGACATGTTGATCCATTCCAACTCGCGCTGGAGGGTGCGCTGCCGCGCCGATTCGCTCTTTTCTTCCTTTGCCAGCCGCGCCTCTTTTTGCGCCAGCCAGGAGGAGTAGTTGCCTTTCCAGGGAATGCCGTGACCCCGGTCTAGCTCCAAAATCCAGCCCGCCACGTTGTCGAGGAAGTAGCGGTCATGGGTGACGGCGATGACGGTGCCTTTGTACTGCTGCAAATGTTTTTCCAGCCAGGCCACCGATTCGGCATCGAGGTGGTTGGTGGGTTCGTCGAGCAGCAGGATGTCGGGTTCTTTGAGCAGTAGCCGCACCAGTGCCACCCGCCGCCGCTCGCCGCCGGAGAGGACGGCTACAGAGGTATCGCCGGGTGGTGTGCGCAGCGCATCCATTGCCAATTCCAGACGGCTGTCCAAATCCCACGCCTGCATATGGTCGAGCTTGTCTTGCAGTGCCCCCTGTTTGTCGAGCAGGTCGTTCATTTCGTCGTCGCTCATCGGCTCAGCAAATTTGGCGTTAATGTCGTCAAATTGGCGCAGCGCGTCTACGATTTCCTGCACCCCTTCCTCAACGATGTCGCGCACGGTTTTGCTGTTGTCAAGTTGGGGTTCTTGTTCGAGATAGCCGATGGTGTAGCCGGGCGAAACGGCCGTTTCTCCCACAAAATCCTGATCCACCCCCGCCATAATCCGCAGTAAACTACTCTTGCCCGACCCGTTCAGCCCCAACACGCCAATTTTGGCACCGTAAAAATAGGAGAGCGAGATGTCGCGCAGCACCTGTTTGTTGGGCGGGTAAATCTTGCCCACGCCCATCATGGAATAAATTACTTTCTTGTCGTCACTCATGTTTCACCAATCAAAGGGTTTGTTTACGGCAATTATACCTGACATTACGCCAAAACATGACGATTATCACCACACAAGCTGCTTATTGTAACTGTTTCTTCGACTTTAGCCGTTCCATAATAGCCACAGTAAGCTGTTCAAAAGCGAGCTGGCTTGCAAAATACTTAGTTAAGAGGCAGGATTAAAATGACCGTACATCTTTACCTTTCGCTGATTCCTGAAGCCCTTATTGCTTCTATGCTTTCCCCCGAAGAATTTGGCTCTTACTATGCCGTTGGCAGTCACAAAAAGCTGCACGGACAGGCCGTCTTCGCTGAGATTGACCCTGGCTTTTCTAGCGACTACTTCAATCTGGAAGGGGGTCTCAAGCGGTGCGTCCCACACGCAGATGGCAGCCCCAAGCGCAGTGTCTATATCTCCACCTACCGCGTTTTAGAACACGTCCCGATGGATGCCATTCAAAAACTCTACCTTGTCACGGCTTATGGCGAAGTGCTAGGGTTAGACCCCAGCACCGATTACCCAGACGGGGGCGATGGGCTGCACATGTATCAAGAGCTAGCCCCGGTTAGTCCCCTTATTGTGAGTACCCTCGGCTCCATTGATTTTTATGAATTTGTGATCCAAGACCCCGACAATTTTATTCACCTACCTGCCGTTTCTTTTGTTGAACTCCAGTTGGGCGAATTGGCGACCAATCCTGAATATGGCAATTTGCAAGATTTACCTTATCAGTATGCCAATCATTTACGCGAATGCCTGATGGGGCTGGAAGAGAAAACCGTTCAGACCAAAATGGTGAACCGTACTCAATCACCTGAATTTTTCTATCGTACCATTCAGGGCGGTTTGTACATTGGCAATGCGGAAAAATTGCTTTACTTCCCCTTGCCCCCGCGTGAAGAGCTACGCAGCAAATATTATCGCTGGTGGCGTTCAGCCAATGCGTTGTCTTAATGGTTAATGCGGACAAGCCGCACGTGGCTGGTGGCTAGTGGCTGGTACAAAACACCAGCCACTAGCCACCATGACAAGCCATCTTTTGCTCACCTCGCAAGAATTGTGCTGTTAAGGTATTTAACGGCCGTTTTCTCCCACCCTCTACCTCATCATTTGTGCTGCCCCTGAATGACAACGTGACACAGACGAACGCTGCTTTTTCTCCAACCGGGTTATAATCCTGCGAAAGGAGAAATTGCTATGACCCTCACCCGCGAAGTTCCATTAGACATAAGCCAATCTGCCCTGCTGTTTGTTGACGTACAAAATTTTGCTGCCCACAGGCAGGGTGGCGAATTTAAGGGGTTGTCTCAGGCTGAATTTGAGCAACAGTTCGGCTGGTTCTTTGACCAATTTGAGCGGCGTGTCTTGCCCAATATGCAGCGGCTGCAGGCGTGCTGCCGCGACGCCGGCATTGAGGTGTTGTACACGACCATCGAAAGTTTGACCCTCGACGGCCGTGACCGCAGCCTGGATTACAAAATTACTGGCTTCCACGTCCCCAAAGGGTCATGGGATGGCAAAGTGATTGAGGCGCTGGCCCCCATTGGCGATGAGATTGTTTTTCCCAAAACCTCTTCATCTGTCTTTATTTCTACCCACATTGACTATATTTTGCGGAATCTAGGCGTGAAACAATTGGTTATCAGCGGTTTGGTAACGGATCAATGCGTGGAAAGCGCCATTCGTGATGCGTGCGACCTGGGGTATCTGGTGACACAGGTAACGGATGCCTGCCTGACCTACAGCGAGGAACGTCACCAAAGCTCGCTGAGTGCCATTTCTGGCTATTGTCGGCAAGTAACGACCGAGATGCTTGTTGGGGAGATTCAAGGGCGGCTTTAACCATTACAGGCGGTTTAATCATTTGCCTGATGATAGAATCAGCCCATGAATGATCCCCAAGTAACCATTGCGCTCAAACGATTTTTGCTTATTGAAGCGTGCCCGGAGGCATGGAAGGGGCTGGATTTATACATCATTCGAGATGATGAGGTGGTTTTTTATGTGGGGCAATCGCAGCTTGCGTTTTCCCGCGTGTGGGAGCACCTGCTGGGTGGTTTCAAAGGCCATTCGATGGTGGGGCGTTTTGTGTGGAGCAATTGGCCGACTTCGATGCGGTTTACAATTGACCTGCTGAGTTCCCAAAGCGAACCATTTAAGGCTGTTGGCTATGATGTGGATGCGGCAGAGCAACTGCTTATTCGGCAGCGGTCGCCTTGCTTTAACGTGGCGCACAACAAACAGCCAACACCCATACCATCCAGGTACCGACCCGCCAATGCCCGGCTGCGCTTTCGCGGCGGTCTGAGGCGGCTGCTTTATGAGGCGGAGCGGGCAGTGAGGTTGGAGGATAATCGGCTGTTGGTGGAGTGATCCGATGCTTTTC
>JAGQGA010000578.1 GCA_020432595.1 Anaerolineales bacterium
AAGCAGGCCAAAGAGTGCCCCAATGGACAACACCCCACCGTCCAAAACGGCTGCCCACATGCTGCCAGCCAGAGCGGCCGGCAAGGTGATCAACGTTGCTAGAGCCATCTTCCAACTGCTAAAAGCGGATTGCATGAGCAGCAAGATGCCCAGAACAGCCACAACGACGACGCTAATGATGCGCTGACGTGCTGCTTGGTCGGCAGCAGTCGCCCCAAACACTTCTGCGTGGTATTCCAGCGGGAAGGAGACACCCTGGAGGCTGCTTTGAACGTCGGTCGTGACGTCAGCCAGACTGCGACCAGAGACCGTGATGGCAACGTCTACGAAACGGGAAACCACGTCTCGTTGGATGACAATGGGGCTGGGAGCAATGCGAATTTCGGCCAGGTCGCTCAGAGGCACAGAGCCAGTGGGCGTGCTGATCATGATGTTGCCAATGGCAGAAAGGTCGCTGCGAAGTTCGGGCGTGCCCCATACCATGACATCAAAGATTTTTTGCTCTTCATACAGGTTGCCCACGCGCAGCCCTGAGAGGAGCGTTGTCGTTTGACGACGGACATCACCGGGCTTGATTTGATGCTGTTCGGCTGCCGCTAGGTCAACTTCGATTTCAACCTGTGGTTCATAGGCAATGGCTTTGGGGCGAGCATCGGTGATGCCAGCGATGCCAGAAAGGCGTTGGCCGATTTCTGCAGCTTTCTCTTCAAGAATGGTTAGGTCATCACCATAGACGCGAACGACGAGGTCGTCGCTTTTGCCAGTGAGGGCTTCGGTTGTTCTTTCGGGCTGGTAGGTTTGTACCTCACGGAACAGACCGGGATAGCCAGAGATGACTTCCTGGACATCGGCGACTGCTTCATCATAATTGGCGTTCGGGTCAATGCTTACCCACAGTTCGCCAGAGTTCATGCTGACAATGGCATCGCCGGTGATGGCGCGGCCAACGTGTGACCCCACATTACGGACACCTGGCAGCGACCGCAGTTCTTCGGTTGCCAAAGAGGTGATGCGGTTCATTTCTGTGCGGGATGTCCCCGGCACAGCTTCCCAAGCAATGAGTAGTTCCGTTTGCTTGAAGGTGGGCTGTAGAGAAACGGTTAGGAAGGGCAAGGCGATCAGGCCAGCGATGATGAGAACCGCCGCCAGAATAATCCCCAACGAAGGCGCGTGAACCATGCGGTTGGCAATGCCGCTGTAAACAGCTTGCAGGGCAGCCATGACCGGTGATTCTTTGGGTGCAGTGGCGTTGTCACCCAGCACAAGCATGCTGAGTGCGGGGGTGACGACGATGGCAACGGCGAGAGAAACCAGCATTCCTAGCACATAGGCTTCGGCAAGGGGGGCAAAGAAGGAGCCGGCCAGCCCCGGCAGCAGGAAGATGGGAGCCGCCATGAGCAGCAGCATCAACAGGGCAAACATCAGCGAACCGCGTGTTTCCATCACTGCCTCATAGACAATGGCGCGGGTGGGTTGCGTGCCACCTTTCTGCCGCAGGCGGTGGACAATGTTGTGGATGTCAATGACGGCATTGTCTACGATGACCCCTAGCGCCAGCATTAACCCGGCTAGAATCATGGTGTTAAAGGTGACACCCCGTAGATAGAGGACGTAGGCGGCGGCAATGAGCGACAGAGGGACGGTGACGATGCTAACAAGGGCGGCACGCCAGTTGAAGAAGGAGAGGCCAACGACGATGAGCAGCAAAATACCGCCGATAAGCAGGGCTGTGTTGAGGTTGCTGACAGCTTCTTCAATATAGTTTGCCGGCCGGAAAACCGTTGCATCAATTTCAACACCCGTCAGACCCGGCCGCATAGCATCCAGCACCTCTTCAATTCCGCGAGTGACTTCCAGCGTATTGGCACCAGGGAACTTCTCGATGACGAGCATCAACCCTTCTTGATTGTTGAGAGCTGCATCGCCAATGAGTGGCTGATGGTCTTCAACCACATCAGCGATGTCGCCCAGCAGCAGCCCATCTGCCCCCTCGATAGAGATTTTTGCTAAATCGTCGGCCGAGGAGATGGGGAGTTCATGGCGGATGCTTAACCGCTGGTTGGGGGTGTCGATCCAGCCGGCCGTACCCGGTGATGATGATTCCAGGTAGCTCAGCGGCGAAACCCACAGTGCTTCACCCGTTGATTCGATGACTTGCAGCAGCGAAACATTGTTTTCTTCCAAGCGAACCGGGTCAACCAGCACCTGTAGCTGCCGATCACGATGCCCCCAAATGGCGACATTGGCAACGCCTGGTACGCCCATCAGCCGAGGCTTGATAGTCCAGCGAGCCAGTACGCCGAGGTCGAGCAACGAGATTTCATTGGATGAGATGCCAACCATCATGGCGCGGCTAGTGGTGGAAAGCGGCTGGAGCATGGTGGGGGGGCTGGAAACGTTTGGCAGGGCAAAGGTTTGGGTCAGGCGTTCCTGCACCATTTGCCGCGCCCGAATCGGGTCGGTTCCAGGTTCAAAAACGAGGAGAATAGACGACATGCCGGCCACAGTCTCAGAGTAAATTTCGTCGAGCCAGGCGACGCCGTTGAGCAGGTCTGCCTCAAGCGGGACGGTAAGCAATGCTTCCATTTCCACCGCAGAAAGCCCTAACGCTTCTGTTTGCACTTCTACAATGGGTGGATCAAATTCCGGGTAGATGTCTACCGGGGCGCTGCGTATTTGCAGGACACCCACGACCATTAAGATGGCTGCCAAAACGACAACCAGGAAACGCAGGCTTAGGCTTGTTTGTACGAGCCAACGTAACATGTATATTACCTCCTAAATGTGACAATTCGTAAGCGAACAAATGTGAAAAACGGCCGTTTGCTAAACTTTTTCCATAAGCACCTCCTTATGGTGATTGACAAATGGATGCGTTCAAGAGATATGGCTTAGCCCCTGTTTTCCTCTGCACACACGACTGGCAAATAGGAACAACAAAATAAAGGGGTAACGCATTATCCCTTGGATAAATCGTAGGTAGCTTGTTGGCTAATGCAGGCAATAACAGCAGCTACAAACGCTTTATAGAAAATGGTTTGGATTACGATTAGGTTCCGGTACAAACGGCGCAGTGGGTACTACGAGGATGGCAAGGGAAGATGCGAGGAGGTCTGGATGATACCCTTGGGCGTAATGGTTATGAGATTCACTGCTGCGGATACGTAACAATAAATCAAACTTTACAGATCAAATACGCTTTGAGGCACTAGGAGTAGTTACTTGTGTGGACGATGATAGACGTGTGTTTGATGGAATAATTTACTCCATAGGAACATTATACATCATGCAAGTATAATATTACAACATGAGTGTAAAATAAGAATCTTACGTTTTCCCTTACGGTTTTGACAAATGAGCATTTCTTTCTTTTGGAAAGATAAGTGTAAGGCTCTTATGTATGCTATGCCCCCCGACGAAACGCTTCAACTGGTTCCAGGCTGGAAGCACGTAGGGCTGGGTACGTGCCAGATACCAGGCCAATAATCCCCCCCACCAATGGCGTAATCAGCGGAACGGCCGTATCTAACACCGGCGTCCACACCTGATAAGCCGATACCCCCACCACAATCAAAATCCCCAAGCTGGCTCCCAAAATGCCGCCCACAATCCCCATTGACGTGCTTTCCAGCAAAAACTGGGTGGCGATGTGGGCGCGTGTCGCCCCAATGGCGCGGCGCAGCCCAATTTCGCCCGTGCGCTCAATGACTGACACCAGCGTCACGTTGCCAATG
>JAGQGA010000579.1 GCA_020432595.1 Anaerolineales bacterium
ATTTAGTGACCATCCCATCGCTCATGGCATCATCCAGCCGCATCCGCTTTACGCCATCAATTTCAGGAATGACAGCCTCAACTTTTTTCAAGGCGGCCGGAGCCAACGCCCCGCCCAGCGGGTCACGCACTTTAAACCCACAATCTTCTGGCGGATTGTGGCTGGCGGTGATGTTGATGGCTCCACCGGCCTGCTTGTCCACCACGGCATAGGAGATGGTGGGGGTGGGGGTGGCGCCATCGGTCAGCCAGACATGGATGCCGTTAGCAGCCAGCACTTCTGCCGCTGCGGCGGCAAAGTTGTCGGCATGAAACCGCTTGTCATGGCCGATTACCACCCCTTTGCCAGCTAAACCTTCGTTATGCAAGTAGGTGGCAAAACCTTGGGCGCAGCGGCGCAAATTATCGAAGGTATAATCTTCGGCAATCCGCGCCCGCCAGCCGTCTGTTCCAAATTTAATCGCTGTTGACATAATAATAATGTCTCCTTGTATGAAATCTAGTCATTAGTTATCGGTTATCAGTAAACAGTAATCGGTAGCCAGTCAACTGATTACCGATTACTGTTTACCGATTACTGTTTACATGGGAGTTTGTCCGTTTTGCAGCAGTTGAATGTCGGCATCCACCATCATATGAACTAACTGCGGAAACGTGACGCTGGGTTCCCAGCCGAGTTTGGCGCCGGCTTTGCTGGGGTCGCCAACGAGCAGGTCTACTTCGGCCGGCCGCATAAAGCGCTCATCCTGCACCACATAATCATGCCAATCGAGGTTGACGTGGCTAAAAGCCAAGTCGAGAAATTCCCGAATGGAATGGGTTTCGCCGGTGGCGATCACAAAGTCATCAGGGGTGTCTACTTGCAGCATGTGCCACATCGCCTGCACATAATCCCCGGCAAAACCCCAGTCTCGTTTGGCATCCAGGTTGCCCAGCCGAAGCTCGTTGGTCAGCCCCAGCTTGATTTGCGCCACGTGGGAGCTAATTTTGCGGGTGACAAACTCTAGGCCCCGGCGAGGTGACTCGTGGTTAAAAAGTATGCCAGAGGTCGCGTGGAGGTTGTAGCTTTCGCGGTAGTTGACGGTAATCCAGTGGCCGTACACTTTGGCAACGCCATAGGGGCTGCGAGGGTAGAAGGGGGTGGTTTCGCGCTGTGGCACTTCGATTACCTTGCCAAACATTTCGCTGGAACTGGCCTGATAGAAGCGAATTTTGGGGTTGACGATGCGAATAGCGTTCAGCAGGCGCGTGACCCCCAAAGCGGTGGCTTCACCGGTAAAAACGGGTTGGCTCCACGAGGTGGAGACAAATGATTGGGCGCCAAGGTTGTAAACTTCGTCAGGGCGATGCTCATCCAGAATTTGCACCAGAGAAAATTCGTCGAGCAGGTCGCCGGGGACCAGGGTGATTTGGTCTTGAATGTGCGCCAGCCGATGCAGGTTGAGGGTGCTGGTGCGGCGCACCATCCCCACAACGTCATACCCTTTTGACAATAAAAATTCGGCCAGATAGGAGCCGTCTTGCCCGGTCACGCCGGTAATGAGTGCTTTTGGCATGTTATTCCTTCCTCTTTTGTTTGCCACGAACCCATGTCGTGGGGATTTTCCATTCTATTTGCTTTCCTAGTTGGTTGTATGAAAGCAAGGGGAACGGATTATAGCCCAGGGCAGGTGATGGGAAAACCGAGGGAGGATGGGCGTGGGGTGACAGTGGGGCAGTCATGGGTTGAAAGTGGGTATGGTTAGGAATGTCGTGCTAATTGCCGCTCCGAGTCGCGTTGGGTTTTGGGTAGCTAAACCTGGGCACAGGCTAGATGCCTTGCTTTGAGTCACCGTGTTGCTTTGATGTTACGTGCTTGGGCTTACGATTCCCATTACGCCGGGAAATGGGCTATGCCATTGCATGGCCTATGACCCATGAGTCATGTTTCTTTTAATTTCACCTTAGCCGTATTGACAAGCATCAGCCAAATCGGTATGGTGGGCGTTTGTTGGGAGACATTTATGATTCGACATTGGCTTTTTTTTGTTTTGTTGCTTGTGGTGCTAGGTGGTGGGTCAACGGCCGTTTTCCTCCCCACCTCCCTCTCACCTCACCACACCACCTTGGCCCAAACCGCCCCCACCCTCTTTGTCGCCCTGGACGGCAGCGATGACAGCGGCGATGGCAGTGCCGAACGGCCGTTTCGCACCCTCACCCACGCCGCTCCCCTCGCCCCACCCGGCAGCACCATTTACCTACGCGGCGGGGTGTATCATGAGCAAACGGTTTTTTCGGCAGTGGGAACGGCCGTTAACCCCATCACCATCCAGCCCGCCCCCGGCGAAACCGTCATCTTCGACGGCACTGGGCTACCCATCCCCGACGACCAGCACCTCGTTCTCATCAGCGAATCCACCCACGTTCTCTTTACCGGCTTTGAAATGACCAACTCCAGCGGGCGCGGGCTAGGTGTCTTTGAATCCGAAGCCATCACCCTGCGCGACAACCGCGTTCACGAAATTCGCGGGCGCGGCATTGGCGGCGGAGGCAACCTCATCACCATTGAAGACAACGAAGTGTGGCGCACCTCGCTGGAAAACGAAAACGAAGCCTTTAACGCCACCGGCGGCTGGAAAGCCGGTATCTCCACCTATCGCCGCTTTGACGGCTCCCCCTCCACCAACTTTGTCATTCGCCACAACCAGATTCACGACATTTGGGGCGAAGGCATCATTGCTATTTTTGCCGACGGCGTGCAAATTGACGGCAACGAAATCCACGATACCTACAGCGTCAATATCTACATTGACAACGCCCGCAACGTCACCATCAATGGCAACTACCTCTACGCCACCACCACCCGCTACAACCGCAGCGACCGCTTTGTGCCTGCCAACGCCATCCATCTAGCAAACGAATCCTATGACAACGCCCCAGCCACACAGCTTGACAACATCATCATTGCCAACAACCTCATGCTTGGCACCGGGCGCGGTGTGAGCTATTGGCACGACCAAAGCAACCTCGACCCCAGCAACAGCTATCGCAACGTGAGCATTGTCTACAACGTGATTGCCGACACCCATGAGGATGCCATCCGTTTTGACGGCGTGGGTCTTTTTTCGCAGCCGCCGCAAAATGTGCTGGTGCAAAACAACATCATCTTTGCCGGGGGCAATGGCGAGGTGCTGAACATTGGCAACAGCGAGGGGTGGACGTTTAGCCACAACAATTGGCCCGATGGCGTGCCGGAGTTGGCCGAAGAGCCAGACAGCTTTGCCGCCAACCCGCTTTTTGCTAACCCCGGCTTAGCCGGCCGACCGGAAGATTTTATGCTCCAGCCCCACTCTAGCAGCATTGGAGCCGGTCAGCCCTTTGCCCCGCTGCCCGTGGATTACCTCGGCCGTTTGCGTGATCCACAACGGCCGTCTTTGGGCATCTTTGAAATGGCGGACGTGGCGGCGGTGGATGAAGAAGCCGCACCGGGGGATGAGTTGGATGATGGGGGAGAAACGGCCGTTTCTGCCCCCGAACCCACCCCTCTGCCCAGCGACACCAGCCCCCAAACCATCGGCCAGGAACCCACGCAGCCCACCCCCACCCCACCGCCCGCCGCCCCTGCCAACAACACCCCGGCCAACGACAACCTACCTCTCATCGGCGGCATCGTCTTTATCAGCATCGTGCTGCTCTTCATCCTGCTGCGCTTTATGCGTATCGCCGCCAACCGTTAACCCGTAGAGACG
>JAGQGA010000057.1 GCA_020432595.1 Anaerolineales bacterium
ATATTCAGGCTCCGTGGGTGGCGGAACGGGCGGTGGGAAGTTGGTCGGCGAATCGGCTGGCGGGATTGTTGCGAGAGGAAACGGCCGTTTATTCTCCCCTCACCTATACCGGCCAACTGCCCACAAACGGCCGTTTTCTCGTTGAAATCCCCGCCAGCTTCCAGGCCGTCAAGCAGCGCGACATGGGGCTGGCGCGGCAGTGGCGCAGCCAGTTCCGGCTCATGTTTGAAGATTTGTTTGCGGCCGGCTACCATGCCACCGATTTGCTTTTTGCCGGGGAGCAGAGTTTTTATTTGTTGGAGAAAAAAATGGAGATTGGAGATTAGAGATTGGAGATTGATGAAGGTTCATAATCTCCAATCTCTAATTAACCACTCTCCTCTTTGATTAGGAGAACCCATGATCGTTTTATTAGCCCAATATCAGGCGCAGCCGGGGAAGGGGGATGAGGTGTTGGCACTGCTGGAGAAAATGGCGGTGGCGGTGCGGGACCATGAGCCGGGTTGCCGCACCTATGAGGTTTCGCGGGGGCGGGAGGATGGAGATGCGTTTTTGCTGTATGAGGTGTATGTGGACGAAACGGCCGTTTCTGACCATCGCGCCACCCCCCACTTCAAACGGTACGTACTCGACAGCATCATTCCGCTGCTGGCAAGCCGAACCGTGTCATTTTACAACGTGATGATTTAGCAAACAGCCGGGTGCGAAAGCTAGGGCGCGGTGGGAACGTTGTTGCTCAAAATGTCCTTAACACTCTGAATCAACGTCTTAAAGCCAATCGGTTTTGTGAGATATAGATTAGCCCCCGCAAGCATCCCCTCCTCAATCGCATTCATGTGGGTTTTGGCACTCAACATGATGACGGGAATATGAGCCGTTGCCTTTTCGGCTCGAATCGCCTCACAAACGGCATAACCGTTCATATTGGGCATCATCACGTCCAGGACAATTAAGTCCGGCAACGTTTGTTTTACCTTTTCCAAAGCATCGAGACCATCTTCAGCTTCCAATACGCTGAAGTTGGCGCGCTGCAACATCATGCGGAGCAAGTCGCGGGTCATTGCTTCGTCGTCAACAACTAAGACAGTCCAATTCACCTTTTTCTCCTATTTGCCTATCCGTGCGCAAGCATATTTTTTTAATTGGACATAATTCAATTTGGGATGCCCGTAAGCCCTATTTTATGGCATCCTTGCCAGAATGCAATCCCCGCAAGAATTTGCCTAACCCTTTTCACGCCACTTTCAGACGAAAGCGGCACAACGGCCGTTTTATTGTTATACTTTGCCAAAGATGGACGGAGGACGAAGACGGAAACAGAGTTTCTCTCCTTTGTCCTCCGTTTGCTGTTATTCACAACACGTTGAGAAGGAACATAATGAAGCTAGGAATTATTGGTTTCCCTAGTTCGGGAAAGACAACGATTTTCAACGCCCTTACCCGTGGCGATGCCCCAACCGGGCAAAGCATGGGTGGGCGGTTTGATGTATTAACGGCCGTTGTAGACGTGCCAGACCCCCGTGTAGATAAACTCAGCCACATGTTCAACCCCAAAAAGACCACCTATGCCCGCATCACCTACACCGACATTGCTGGGCTGCAAAAAGGCATGGGCGAAAGCGGCGGCATGAGCGGCTCCTTGCTCAACCACCTGGCAACGCTCGATGGCTTTGTTCATGTGGTACGCGCTTTTGAAGACGAGATGGTGCCCCATCCCGACGGCAAGGTAGACCCCCAACGCGATTTAGAGGCTCTGGATACCGAGTTTATCATCAACGATCTGGTCGTTGTAGAACGGCGGCTGGAAAAAATTCGGGATGGGCTGCGTAAAGGGGCGGCCAAGGATAAAGCAGCGGCGCAGGCAGAGCAGGCACTCTTTGAACAGCTTTACGAAGCACTCTCTAACGAGCAGCGGCTGCGCGATCTCGATCTGGATGATGAGCAATTAAAAGGGCTGCGCGGCTATGGGCTGATGACGCTGCGCCCTATGCTGGTGGTCATTAACATTGGCGATTCCCAGGAAGAGATCATGTTGAATTATCCCCACAAACAATCGGGCGTGGTAAACCTGCGCGGCAAGCTGGAAATGGAGCTATCCCAGCTTGGGGATGATGAGGAGTCGTTGGCAATTTTTATGGATGAGTATGGGGTGACAGAGTTAAGCCTGGACAAGGTGGTGCGTCATACCTATGACTTGATGGGGCTGCAATCGTTTTTCACGGTTGGTGAAGATGAGGTGCGGGCGTGGACAATTGCGCGAAATGCAACGGCCGTTGATGCCGCCGGAACCATTCATAGCGATCTTGCCAAAGGGTTTATCCGCGCCGAAACCATTCATTATGACGAACTAATGGCACTGGGCAGCATGGCCGCCGCACGTACGGCCGGCAAGCTGCGGCAAGAGGGCAAAACCTATCTGGTCAAGGATGGGGACATTATCAATGTGAAGTTTAACCTGTA
This sequence comes from Anaerolineales bacterium, assembly GCA_020432595.1. The sequence continues at coordinate 2,461 of JAGQGA010000057.1, forward strand.
GATGCCAACCGAAAAAATGCAGCTCCTTCGGATCTCGTGGGGTTGACAAATTTGGTGCGTGGTACGTGGTGCGTGCCAAACAGGCCTTTTGACGCACTACGCACCACGCACCACGTGAAATGATGGTCGTATCGGTTGGCTCTTAATAGGAGGTTGCGACTATTCTCTCTAGTTCTCCTTTCCCATATAATTGCTGAAGCGAGGTAGACAACATTGAAACAAACAATAAGCGCACATATTAGCCGCATCAACGGCCTGATGGTTACGCCTGACGGGGAGTCACTCATCACCGCTTCGTCAGACTATTTAATAAAAGTTTGGAACATTGCCAGTGGGGAACTGGTGCGAGAATTGCGTGGCAACTTGAAGCCAATTCGTGGCCTGGCCGTTACGCCAGATGGCAAAACGCTCTTTTCAGCCGGGTATGATACCACGGTTAAAATGTGGAATTTGGCAAACGGTGAACTGCTTAAGGCGATTGGCTGCCATGATGACTGGGTGCAGACGGTGACGTTGACCCCGGATGGTAAGACAGGCTTTTCTGGTTCATCGGATCAGACGATTTGCAGTTGGTCGGCGAACAACGGCCGTTTATCCTCCACCACCCTCAAACACGATGGCTGGGTACGCGCCCTCAAGGTCACGCCAAACGGCCGTTGGCTTTTCTCTGGCTCCTGGGACGAAACCATCAAGAGGTGGCCCGTCAAAGGCAGCGAAAAACCCCTCGTCATCAAAGGCCACAGCAATGGCATCAACGATCTTGCCATCAGCAGCGACAACCAACGCCTCTACTCCGCCTCCGCCGACAAAACCGTCAAGGTGTGGGACGTGGAAAGTGGTCACGAATGCGCCACCCTCCAGGGGCACCGTCGCGCCGTGCAGGGCATCGCCCTCACCCCCGACGACAAGTACCTGGTTTCCGTTGGTGCTGATAAAGTTGCTCTCATTTGGGACGTTACCACCGAGCAAATTATCCAAACCATCAAATTCTTCACCCCCCTCCTTTGCGTTGCCCTTACCCCCAACGGCCAAACCGTCTTTGTGGGCGACGAAAACGGCCAGTTGCATTATTGGCCGCTTTCATCATAATTACCCCTCGATCACCTTTTATCAATTTCCTGTGGCGTGGTGGGTCGTGCATCCTGGTTTCTCCAGACGCACCACCCACCACGCACCACGTATTTATGAATTACGCAGAAAAAATTGCCCAAGAGCTAAATTTACGGCCGTTTCAAGCCACCGCCGCCATTGAACTGCTCGACGACGGCAACACCCTTCCCTTTGTTGCCCGTTACCGCAAAGAAGCCACCGGCAGCCTGGATGAAGAACAGCTACGTACCCTGCAAGATCGCCTCAAACAGCTACGTGCCCTCGACGACCGGCGCGAAACCATTCTTGCTGCCATCGAAGAGCAGGGCAAACTCACCGACGAACTGCGGCAGCGGCTGCTTGCGGCTGAAACAGCCACCGAATTGGAAGACCTCTACCAGCCATACAAGAAAAAGCGGCGCACCCGCGCCAGCATAGCTAAAGAAAAAGGGCTGCAGCCGCTGGCCGACCTGATCATCATGCAGCTTGTGACCCGCCAAAATGAGGTTCAAATCGCTGCCCCTTTCCTAACCGACGACGTGCCGACGGCCGAAGAGGCGCTGGCTGGTGCCCGCGACATCGTGGCTGAAACGATTAGCGATGATGCTAAGGTGCGCCAGGCGGTGCGGGAAAGGGCATTGCAATGGGGGCTGCTGCAAACGCAAAAAATCGAAGACGCGACCGACGAACGCAACACCTATTCGCTTTACTATGAGTTTGAGCAGCAGATTGACCGACTGCGGCCGCATCAGGTGCTGGCAATTAACCGGGGCGAAACGGAAAAAGTTTTGCGCGTCAAGGTGGAGGTATCGGAACGGGATTGGCTGCTTCCCGTGCGACAGCATTATCGCCCCGACCGCCGTTCGCCGCTGGCGCCCCAACTCCAACTGGCAATGGATGATGCCGCCAAGCGGTTGCTGCTGCCTGCCATTGAGCGCGATGTACGCCGCACGCTGTCGGAACAGGCCGAGAGCCACGCCATTGCCGTTTTTGGCACCAATCTGCGCGGCCTGCTCACCCAGCCGCCGCTGGCCGACCAAGTCGTATTGGCAATTGACCCGGCGTATCGCACCGGGTGCAAGATTGCTATTATAGATGCGACGGGTAAGGTGCTGGATACAGGCACGATTTATCCCCATGCGCCGCAGAACAAGCGTGGCGAAGCGATGGTAAGCCTAGGTCGCTGGGTGCAGCAGCACCGGGTGACGCTGATTGCGATTGGCAATGGTACGGCTTCGCGGGAAACGGAGCAGATGGTGGCAGAGTTTATCCAGCAGCAGGGTGGCTCGTTGCATTATCTGATGGTCAATGAGGCGGGGGCAAGTGTTTACAGTGCCAGCCCGTTGGCGCGGGCAGAGCTGCCGGATCTGGATGTGACGATTCGGGGGGCGGTTTCGATTGGGCGGCGGGTGCAAGATCCGCTGGCGGAGCTGGTAAAAATTGACCCGAAATCTATTGGCGTGGGGCTGTATCAGCATGATGTGAACCAGAATGAGCTATCGGAGGCGCTAGCGGGGGTGGTGGAGACGGTGGTAAACCGGGTGGGGGTGGATGTGAACACGGCTTCACCGGCACTGCTGACGCATGTGGCGGGGATTGGGCCGAAGTTGGCGGAGAAGATTGTGGCGCATCGGGATGAAAACGGCCGTTTTTCCACCCGGCAATCCTTGCTCAAAGTATCGGGGCTGGGGGCAAAGGCGTTTGAACAGGCGGCCGGCTTCCTGCGCGTGCGCGACGGCGATAACCCGCTCGATGCCAGTGCCATTCACCCAGAAAGCTATGGGGTGGCAACGGCCGTTTTGCAACGCGCCCGCCTCTCCCTTGATACCCTGCCGGCTGAACGTGAAGCACCGCTGACGCAGTTCCAGCAAAAAACGCCGCTGGATGTGCTGGCAACCGAGCTAAAAACGGGTGTTCCCACCCTCAAAGACATCTTTGAACAGCTTGTGCGCCCTGGCCGTGACCCCCGCGAGGAGATGCCGCCCCCCATTTTACGCAGCGATGTGCTGGCAATGGAAGATTTGCAGGTGGGGATGGTGCTCAACGGCACGGTGCGGAATGTGGTGGACTTTGGCGCGTTTGTAGACATTGGCGTGAAGCAGGATGGCTTGCTCCATCGCACCCAAATCCCGCGCCGCACGGAATTGAACGTGGGCGATGTGATTGAGGTTGCCATTTTGAGTGTGGACGTGGATCGGAAGCGGATTAGCTTGGGGTGGGTAGAGGGGTAAAGACGGGGCAGCAATAAGGCTGCTTTCAGCCGCGTCCTACTGTGGCTGGTTCAACCACGTTAGAACAGCTTCCACCACGCCCCCGCCAATTGCCAGAGACTTGTCGGAAATAGTGAAGCACGCCTCCCGCTCCCCCCGTGCGTCGAGGTCGCCAATTTTTAGCCCGGCCCGAACGGCCGTTCCCGGCGCGATCAATCCCCGTACCACCCCCGCAAACGGTGCCGCCACCACTTCTCCTGCCACATCACCTAAAATCTGCCCCTCGCTCACCCAATCGCCAATCTCCACTCTCCAATCCACCATTCCCGCTATTGGTGCCCGCAGCACCCGTTCCGCCCCCTTGCCCGCCACCAGCCCCGGCGTGCCAGTGTCGGGAATGGCCGTCCCTTGCCAAATGACGCGCCCTAGCCAATGGCCGCGCATCGTTTCCACCACGGCGTGGCAATCTGTGCCAGCGGTGAAGCCAGGGCCGAGGGCGATGACGAGAGGAGCTTGGTCTTTGCTGGTGTCTATGTTTCGTTTTGCCATGCGGGCATCAACCACAACGGAGATCGGGGATTGGAGATTGGGGAGATTGGGAGAGATGAGGACGGGGATGCTGCCCGTCTGGGCGAGTTGTTCGGCTTCGGTGGGGGTGTGGGCAAGCTGGCCGTGGAGGGTTTCGACCTGGATGTGGCTTTCAAGAACGGCCGTTGCTAAGGCCACTTGTCGGCGCACGACTAACGGCCGTTGCAACTCCGTCACAATCACCGGAAACCCCGCCCGGTGCAGCCGATAAACCACCCCCGTCGCCAGGTCGCCGCCGCCGCGCACAATGACTAAATGCTGTTTAAAGTTCATATCAGATTGCGTTTGGATGGCAATGATTATTGACGCTTACTCCTATCATAAGATATTGAGTTTCTATTGTAGCACAGGGAGCAAGGCTGCGTATAATTGAGAAAACGGCCGTTTTTGGAGAAAAACGGCCGTTTTCCCCATCCATGCTGTCCCCAACAAAGCCAGCTTGTCAAAAAATGTGACTTTTTGCCCCATTTTGTGTTCCAACAAATGTGGATCTAACAAATTGGCTCAATCTCCTAGATTGTGCCAAGCTCAAATTGAGAAAAGGAGTTGGAAAATGGGTATCATCATGTGGTTAATCGTTGGGGGTATTGCCGGCTGGCTGGCCGGGCAAATTCTCAAAGGCGGCGGTTTTGGCCTTATTGGCAACATCATCATCGGGATTATCGGTGGTGTTGTGGGTGGGTGGCTCTTTGGCCTGCTGGGTCTTTCCGCAGGCGGTGTCATTGGCGAAATAATAACGGCCGTTGTTGGTGCGGTTGTTCTCCTCTACGTCATCGGCCTCATCCGCAAGTAAAAATAGGACGCGGACGATACGGACGAACACGGATGATCTTATCCGCGTTTGTCCGTGTTCGTCCGCGTCCTATTCATTTCTATCCCCCTATTTCATGCTCCCGCAACTTCGCCACCACTCGCGCTGGCGTTAACGGAATCTCGTCAAACCATACCCCAGTTGCATCATGCAGCGCCGCCACAATGGCCGGAGCCAGTGGCATAAACGGCATTTCGGCCATCCCCCGCGCCCCCCACGGCCCAATGGGGTCGGGAATTTCCATAATCACCGATTCCACGTGGTCGGGAATATCCTTGATGCCGGGGATGAGGTATTGGCTGAAGAACGGGTTGCGAATACGGCCGTTTTCCACCCACAAATTCTCCATCAGCGAATAGCCGTGCGCCTGCACCACCGCCCCCTCAATTTGCCCCTGAATCAGCATTGGGTTGATGGCCTTGCCCACGTCGTTGGCACACACCACCTTGTCCACATGAATATGCCCCGTTTCCACGTCCACCGTCAGCTCGACCGCTTCAGCCACATAGCCATAGGCAAAGTTGGGCATACATTCCCCCGTTTCCTCGGCATAGCCCGTGGTAGGGGGGGGCGTGAAGCGCACATAGCCTTTGGCCGGCCGTTCTTCGCTTGCCCAGGCCGCCAACGCCTTCTCCGCCGCCCCGCGAATCGAATTGCCTGCCATCCACGTCATGCGCGAGGCCGACACCGAGCCGGAATCGCCGCTGGTGGCTGTGTCCGACATCACCAATTCGACTTGGCTAATGTCCACCCCCACCGCAGCGGCGGCCATCTGCTTGAGTACCGTATGCGACCCCTGCCCCACTTCGGCGGCTCCATGATATAGCACCACCCGCTCAATCTCGCGCTGACCGTGCAGCACAATGGTCGCCTCGCACCGTTCGGGTGCGCCAAAGGAAAAGCCGACGTTTTTGAAGGAGCAGGCAATGCCGCGCCCGTGGCGCAGAGATTGGGGATTGGCGATTAGAGATTGAATGCTGGAAAACTGATGACCGTTTACTGATAACTGATTACTGTCCCCCCAGCCAATTTCCGCCGCGCACCGCTCAATGACTTGGTCTATGCTGACCCCCGGCGGCATAGGGGATTGCACGGTGAGGATGCTGCCGTCGTGTAGCACGTTTTTGAGCCGGAGTTCTACCGGATCCATGCCCAGCTTTTCGGCCAATTTGTTCATCTGGTTTTCAGCGGCGAAGGCTCCTTGGGGGCCGCCGAAGCCACGAAATGCGCCGCCGGGAACGTTGTTGGTGGTGACGGCGTAGCTGTCCAAATGGGCATTGGGGATGACGTAGGGGCCGGTGACCATGAGGTGGGCGTTGCCCAGCACTTTGGTGGAGGTGTAGGCGTAGGAGCCGCTGTCGAGGATGAGTTCGGAGGAAACGGCCGTTATCATTCCCTCTGCCGTCGCCCCCCACTTTGTATGAACCACCGCCCGATGCCGCTTGTGGTGGCCGACAATGCTCTCCTCACGGCTCCAGATGATGCGGACAGGCCGGTTAATTTCCTGCTCCCGCAGCCGCATCGCCGCCAGCCCCAGTACAATTTGCAGCGACATATCCTCCCGCCCGCCAAATGCCCCGCCAATAGCCGGGTAAATAATGCGAATCTGGTCGGCCGGCAGCCCTAGCGCGTGGGCAACTTGCTCCTGGTCTTCATACGTCCATTGCCCGCCAATCTCTATCGTAACGCGCCCTTCTTCGTCAATATACCCCAGCCCCGCTTCCGGCTGCAAATAGGCGTGTTCCTGGTAAGGCAGCGTATAGCTGCCCTCCACCACCACGTCAGCCGCCGCCCAGCCCGCCGCCATATCTCCCTTGCGAATCTGGTACTTGTGCAAAATATTGCTGCCGTGCCACGGGTGCAGAATAATTTCATCCTTCATCGCCTCGCGGACATCGGTAACGATAGGCAGTTGTTCCCATTCAATTTCAATTTTGTCCCGCGCTTGCGCTGCCGCCAGCTCCGTTTCGGCCACAATTACCGCCACATGGTCGCCTTCCCACAAGCTCACATCGCTGTGGGGCTTGCTGCTGCCCAACCCCACCATCACCGGCTGGTCGGGCATAATCAGCCCATATTCGTTGTTTGGCACATCTTTGGCCGTAAAAATGGCGACGACACCTGGCAGTGCCAACGCCGCGCTCAAATCCATATTGAGCATACGGGCGTGGGGCTGACCGCTAAACAATACCTTGCCGTGCAGCAGGTTGTTGGGCGTAATGTCGCCCGGATAACACGCTTGCCCGGTTACTTTGCCCAGCGCGTCTACGCGGGGCAGGGAATGGGAGGAGATAGGAGAGGGAATCATGAATGGAGAATGGAGAATTGGGAATGGAGAATTGGGAATTCGTTCTCCATTCCCAATTCTCCCATTCCCAATTCCCCATTATTTAAAATCTATCATCAAGTGGGTCTTTGTTGCGTGAGTGGAGCGATGGGGTGCCGGGGCGACGACGACCTTCGTTGCTTGCCAGCATAAAGCTGAGGATGAAGACAAGCTGCATGAGGATGACGATGAGCAGGACAATAGCCCAAAAAATAACGGCCGTTGGCACCCACGTCGGGATACTAAACTGGCGATAAAGTGTGGCATACAAATTTTCGTTTTGGGCAAACAACAGGCTGGTCAAAATGTAAGCACCAGCACCTGTTACAAGCAGCCAAATTAGCTGCATTAGGGTGCGTCGTGCTTGCCCCTTGCGCCTGGCGTCTTCGGCATCACGCAGTTGCTCTAAATGCATAAGTTAACCCTCGGCCGCTGCTTTGTGAACCGCTTCAATGATTTTGTAATAGCCGGTGCAGCGGCACAAATTTCCGGCAAACGCTTGCTGAATATGGGTTAAATCGGGGTTGTCGTTTTCTTCCAGCAGCTTGGCCCCAGACATGAGGAAGCCGGGGATGCAGTAGCCACACTGAACGGCTCCGGTATCTATGAAGGCTTGCTGGATGGGGTGCAAACGGCCGTTTTCCGCCAACCCCTCCACCGTCACAATCTCCGCCCCGTGGGCGCGGGGGGCAGCGACCAGGCACGACATAACGGCCATGCCGTCCAGATAAACCGTGCAGGCACCACATTCGCCCTCAGCGCACCCTTCCTTCGTGCCAGTCAGCAGCCCTTCCTCCCGTAGCCAGCGCAGCAGCGTTTTGTGCGTGCCGCCAACGGCCGTTATTGTTTGGCCGTTCACCGTGGCCGTAATGGGCGTATCAGCATCATGGCTGCCGCCAAATTCGCTGCCCGTGGGGAACTCGCCGGCCGTTTCGCCCCACAGCATCACCGGGTCGGCCGGCCACTGCGCCCGTTCCTGCCCTGCCGCTAATGTGGACAAGGCTCGCTGCACCAGCACCCGCAGCATGTCGCTGCGGTAGCTGGCCGGGCCGCGCACATCGTCAATCGGCTTGGGGGTCGCCGCCGCCAGCCGCGCCGCCTCAGCAATCGTAGTCTCGGTCAATGGCTTGCCCACCAAAGCCGCCTCCGCCGCTGGCGTGCTGATGATGGTGGGGGCTACGCTGCCCAGCACGATGTTGGCCGCTGTGACGTTGCCACTCGTGGGGTCAATATCCACCGTGCAGGTAAGATGAACGACAGAAATGGCCTGCGCCCGGCGCAGCCCTAATTTTACAAACAGCCCGCGTGCGGTGGGCGGCATGGCCGGAATGGCAATGTCTACCACCATTTCGCCTGGCTCCATGACGGTGCGGCGCACGCCGGTGTAAAATTGGCGCAGGGGTACGGTGCGACGGCCGTTTACGGAGGCCAGCGTGATGTTGGCATCCAGCGCCCACAGGGGGGTAATGGTGTCGTTGGCGGGGCTGGCCGTGACCAAATTGCCCGCTACCGTAGCGCGGTTGCGAAGCTGGGGCGAGGCGACTTCCCACGAGGCTTGTGCCAGCGGAAAGGCGTGGCGCTGCACCAGTTCAGAAGCAACAACCTGGTTGTGTGTAACCAGCGGCCCCAAATGGAGCGTGCCGTCATCGTCCTGGCGAATTTGGTTCAGGCCGGGGATGCGGGTTATATCTACCAACACCTCTACGTCGGGGCGCACGCCGCGCTCTAGTTCCAGCAAGATATCGGTACCGCCAGCGATGATGCGGGCAGAACGGCCGTTTTGCGCCAGCAGCGCCACGGCTTGGTCTATGGTAGTAGGGGTTTCATATTGGCTAATAGCATGGGGTTTCAGGTTCATCCGTCCACCTTCATCCGTTGGCCGTCGCCGCCGCGCCGCAGCATAATGATTTCGGCTAAAATGCTAACAGCGATTTCTTTCGGCGACTCGGCGTTGAGTTCTAAACCAAGCGGGGAGTGAAACCGGGCTAAATCGGCTTCGCTCAACCCATCTTCCAGCAGCAGTTGGCGGGTGTGGGTCCAGCGCCGCTTGCTGCCCATGATACCAATGTAGGGGGCAGGGGTTGCCACCAATTTAGGCAAAATTTGCCGATCTACGGCCACGTTGCGGGTGACGGCGACGATGGCGGTATTGTTAGTGACGCGGAAATTTGCCAGTGCGTCGTCAATGCTGCCGGGGAGGTAGACATCGGCATGGGGGATGAAATCGGCACTGGCGAGTTCGGCGCGGTCGTCGGTGACGACGACGCGGAAGCCAAGCCAGTGGGCCAGATCGGCCACGGCTTGCCCAACGTGGCCGCAGCCAATGACAAAAACGGTGGCCGGGGGGGCGTAGGGTTCGATGTAGACCTCGACTTCACCGCCGCACACGCCGGGGTCGCCGCGTCCTGGCTCGACAAGTTTGTAGGGAACGATGCGGGGCTGGCCGTCACCAAGAGCGGCTTTGGCTTCGGCAATAACACGGGACTCCATTTCGCCGCCGCCGATGGTACCAGAGGAACGGCCGTTGGCGTAAATCAGCATCTTTGTCCCCGTATGGCGAGGTACTGAGCCACGTGCTTGCACAATCGTTGCCAATGCAACAAGTTCCCCAGCCGCCTGACTGGTCAGGAGTTCTTGCAAAAGCTTGTGGCTGTTGTCGCTGCTCATATTACGCAGATGACCCCCGTCTGCCCAATGCCATCAACCCAGCTTGCCTTATCGCACTAGCGGGAGGCAATGCACCAACCCGCTACCCAGCCTGCCTTGGTCAGGTCTTCCGTAGTAACCTGATAAAATGTGAGGGAAAAGCGCTGCCCGTCGGAATTGTTTTGCACATTTTCTACCCGGCTAGTGACAATTTGAACCGGGGTACCGTCGGCAAAGACGCGGTTGTGGTTAGCAACGGTTGGTACATCTAGCCCGCCGAGGACGTAGAGCGATTCATCGGCTGCGGTGCCACATTGCCCCCTGTCCATGCACTCTGTGCTACAAGTGAGCGTACCAGTTGCCTCTAATTGCACTTCATGTCCTAAACGCTGCCCGGCAAACAGGCTTAAGCAGGCGGTAAGCGTTAGCAAAACGAAGGCGAGGGCAAACCAAAGAAGGTATTTACGCAGCATGGGTTATTCCCAAATTGTTTCTCCATTTAAAATGGATTGAACCTGGTTGGCAAATTGGTTGGGGTTGAGAGGCTTGCTAATAAAGCCGTCAAACCCTGACTCTTTGGCGCGTTCCACAGCATCAGACAGGGTGCCGGCCGACACGGCAACAATTTTGGCATCGTGCAGCTTTTCATCGCCGCGAACCTCTTCCAGGAATTGGTAGCCGCTTTTCACAGGCATGTTAATGTCAACTAAAAATAGATCAACGCGACGAAGGTTCTTGGCTAAAAGCACAGCGGAATCGGCTGCCTTGCGAGCATAGCAGTAACCAGCTCCCGCGTTTCGCAACAATTCCAGTGCCACCAAGCGGGCGTCAACGTCATCTTCTACTAAAACAATATAGGCTTCGTCTAGCGGTATCATTCTTATCTTTGTAAACCATCGTAAACCGGTGAGTTTATGCCAATCGAAGTGTATCAAAACTTACCATGGGTGACAATGATAGCAGAAAGCGGCAGCTTTAGGCTGGCCTTGTGGGAATGCGAATGGTGAGAACGGTGCCCCGACCTTTTTCGCTTTTGATTTGGATGGAGCCGCCGTGTGTTTCAATAATTTTGGCCGCCACAGCTAAGCCGAAGTTGGGTTTTTCTTCTTGCAGCATCAGCGGCGGTTGATCGGGGCCAATGGCGGGGAAAAGCGCAGTTTGCTGTTCTGGTGTCATGCCTTCGCCGGTGTCTTCAATAACCAATTGCAGCCACGCGGCTTCGGGTTGCACCCGCAGGGCAATGTACCCTTCTTCTATTTGCCTGGCGGCGTTGCGTAGCAGGTTACTCAGCATTTGTTTTAGGCGGCGCTCATCGGCGGTGAGTAGGGGCCAGGTGTCGGGGTAGTCGCGGATAAGGCGAACATCGTCGTCGGTGATGACGCTGTTGAGCGTGGCTAACGATTCTTCGCAAACAGATTGTAAATCGGTGGGGGCGAGGTTGAGATGGAATTCGTCTGATTCGATCTTGGCGAGGTCGGAGAGGTCGTTGAGCATGGTGAGCAGAAACCAACCGGATTGCTCAATACGACTTAGATAATTGGTTTGTTTGGCGGTGACATCGCCATAAAAACCGAGACCAATCATGTGGGAGAAGTTGATCACGCCGTTGAGTGGGGTGCGGAGTTCGTGGCTGATGTGTCGCCAAAAGTGGTTGCGGGCGGTGCGGTCTAAAACGGCCGTTTCTTCCACCTTTTTCAACTGACCTTGCGTTTGCTGCAATTCGCTTTGAAGCTGGACAAGCTCGTTTTCCCGCTGCGTTAGGGAAGTTTGCAGTTGGTCAATTTGCTGCTGCGGGTTATGGGCAGATGGGGTGGGGGAGAAGGCAATAATGAGGAGGCTGAGGAGAACGCCAACGGCCGTTCCGATGCCATACCCTGGCTCCAACAGCCAATAAAGCAGCACCGCCGCCACAATGCCGCCGCCAACCAACATTAGAAGCAGATTCTTTTTGGCTTGATGAAAAGCTGCGTTGTGGTTGTTTGTCATCTGCATCTCCTTATTACAACTGATTACTGATTACGATACATTACGGATCAATACGCCAACCTAACGCTTCTAGATTGGTATGCTGCAATAATTCTAACGGAACATCGGCCAAAGTCATAGCCGATTCTGCCGCAAGTTGCCCATCCGGCAGATAAATCTCACCGACAGCCTTGCCCAGCCGCCCGCGCAGCCGTTCAATGCGGCCTACAACACGCAGCGGCTGCTCGGTGGGGACGGGGTGGCGGTATTTTACCTCCAGCTTAACCGACATCATAAAGTGGTGGTGGTCGGCAATCATGGCGACGCGGGCGACCACTTCATCGAGCATGGCCGCCACAACGCCCCCATGCACAATGCCGGGATACCCCTGAAAGGCGGCGGGAACGGTGTAGTCGGAATAAACCTCGTTTTGTCCATTGTCGAAAAAGGTCATATACAAACCATGCGGGTTTTTGCGGCCGCAGACAAAGCAGAAGTCGGAGTTGGGTTGTTTGTGGTGGGTCATCAAAACAAAATTCCTGTGTGTGAAGACATAGATAGGCTAAATGGTACCTTGTCTATGGCATTCTTGCACAACTAGTTAGGAATCCGTGCCATCTGCCACTGTTGTTTATGGGGAGTATGGTTATTTCGCTCCAAAGCTTTCGCTTTTGTCGGCACTCTTGTACGTTCGCGCCAACTGCTTTAACTGGGTGGTGGGGCATTTGGTGGACAACCGCAACCGGGTGCTGACGACGCTGGGCAGGGAAAGCGTGCTGCCAGAGGCGGCGCGGTATGCACGGGGGTCGGATGAGATGGATGCAGCGGGGGAAACGGCCGTTTCCTTCCCTATTCTCCTGTAAGCCATTAACGAGGCACAAACGGCCGTTGCCGCTGCCCTTTCCGAACTGACCAGCGACGATTTGGCCCAATGGCTCGAT
>JAGQGA010000580.1 GCA_020432595.1 Anaerolineales bacterium
CAAAAAAGCTATCTGGCCGGGCAAGGGCTGGCTGCCCTTCGCGAACAAATTGCCATGTTTTACAGCCAGCAGCACCAACTATCCATCTCACCAGAACAAGTCATTGTTGGCCCTGGCAGCAAGGCACTGATTTATGCGCTGCAAATGGCGCTGGCAGGAGATTTGATTTTGCCAACGCCATCCTGGGTCAGCTATGCGCCACAGGCGGGTATGCTGGGTAAACGGGTGCATTTTGTCACCGCTAAACCAGAGGACGGGTATGAACTGCGGCTGGAAGCGGTGGCAGAAGCAGTGGCTGCGGCGGCACATGGGCAAAAGATTTTGCTGCTCAACAGCCCCAACAACCCCACTGGGCGCATGTTGGACGCACCGTTTTTAACCGAACTGGCGGCACTGTGCCGTCGGGAAGAGGTGATTGTGCTAAGCGACGAAATTTATGGGCTGGTGCCGCACGGTCACAAGCCGCATCTGTCGCTGGCGCGGTTTTACCCAGAGGGAACGGTGATTTTGGGCGGACTGAGCAAGCATTTGTCGCTGGGTGGCTGGCGGCTGGGTGTGGCGGTGGTGCCAGAAGGGGAAAACGGCCGTTTTCTCCTCGAACGTCTACGTGCCATTGCCAGTGAAATCTGGTCAACGCCCACCGCCCCCGTGCAATACGCCGCCTGTCTCGCCTACAGCAATGACACCGATCTGACCAACTACATTGCCGAATGTGCCCAGCTCCATGCCGCCCGCACCCAGCACCTGTGGAGCTGGCTCAACGAACTAGGCGTTCGCTGCCCTCAGCCCGATGGCGGCTTCTACCTATTCCCTAACTTTGACCGCTGGCGAGAACCATTGGCTCAGCGTGGCGTGCGTGTGTCTGACGACCTGGCCGACTATTTGCTGGAAACCTATCAAATCGCCACCCTGCCCGGCAGTGGTTTTGGCGTGCCGCCACACGAGCTTTCGCTGCGGTTGGCAACCAGCTATGTGGATATGGAAACAGACGAAAAGGCTGAGCGACTGCTGGTAGCCGCCAGAGAAGTGGGGGATACGGCGCGGTTGATGGAAATTGACCAACCGATGATGGCAGCCGTTATCGGCCGTTTGCAGCAATTTGTGGAAAGTTTGAATAGCTAGGCTACGCCTTCCAATGTCTGCTGCACCACATTCAACAAATCGGTGGGCAAAATTGGCTTGATCATGTAATGCGTCACTTCGCTTTGAAGCCCTCGCTGAATGGCTCGCTGGTCGGCACGGGTGGTAAGCATAATCACCGGCAAATCGGCCGTTTTGGGCTGGTTACGCAGCAGCTTGCACACCGTGAAGCCATCCATGTGGGGCATCATGGCATCCAGCAAAACCAAATCAGGCCGTTGATGCCTTATCTTTTCCAGCGCATCCAATCCATCTACCGCTTCCATGATGGTAATATTGATGCGCCGCAGCATCAACCGCAAAAGATCGCGGGTCATGAAATCATCATCAACTATGAGTACTGTTTTCGGCTGTATGCTCGCGTCCATCAACAGCCTCCTCTTTGTTCTACAACACCAAATTGACTCTCGCACTCAACTTTAACGGTAACATACAGTTTGTCAAAATTTGGTCTTTTGCTGGGCGCGATTAATTTTGGTGTAAAAGAGGTTGGCGATAAGGGAAAATCCAGCTATGGTCTTTCCATTCCTGTCTGACCTTTGTTTTCCCTTCAATGACTTCTTATCCCCCCTTTGATGGTTAGTTTTCGCTTCCTTTTTCCGTTTTCTACGATTGTCTCCACATACTCTGGGCGCTGACTGGCTGTTTCTATTTTTGGTTCCGTTTCTTCGATTACTCATAGCAGGGTATAAGGAGCTTGTTTGCTCCTTATACCCTGCCTTCTCCAGACTAACTACTTCTTGCCTTCTTCCGGCTTTGGCCCCGTTTGTCCCATTTTAGGCGGTGTGCCACCTCCCGTATTCAGGCTGCCGTTCACCTTGGTACCACCTGGCCCAAATTCAACACCAAAGCTGCACATCAACGCCTGCGGCTGGTCTTGCCCACCCGTAGACATCAGCGAATAGCTATAGGCGAGTTGACGCGGGTTGGTGCTTAAGCCATCGGCGATCATGTTGCTGATGCGGCTTAATTCACCATCGGAGAGATTGGTAAGCGTGCTGCGCTGCTCTGGTGAAAGCCGAAACAGTTGGTCGGCGGCTTCACGTGGGTTCTGTCGCAGTTGGGTTGCCAATGCCTGTGCAAAAGCCGGGTCTGCTAGTGCCATGTTATAAACCTTGTCCAAACCACGTTGATCAAAAGAAGCTACTTTGCGGGGAATTGTTGCAATACGTTCTACCATTTTACACCTCACTTAAAACTAAAATTTTTTTGAACGCTTTGGCCATAACGGCCGTATCGTAATACTCACGCAGCCGCACAATTTTGCCGCCGCGAATCGTAAACAAATGGAGCCACTCAGTTTCAAACACACAGCCTGTTGCCTTTACCTGCACCCGCTCGCTGCCCATCGAAACAACGTGTTCGCCACAGGCCAATATTTCATGGGGGCCAAAGGCTAGAACCTCGCAGGTTGTGGCAACGGTGGCAAAGAACTTGATCATTTGCTCGTGCCCGTAATAATGACCAGCGTAGGGGATGTCGGTAGAACGGCCGTTAAAAAACCAATCGACCTCCTCATCCAGCACCGCCAAAATCGCTGGCAGGTCGCCCCGCCCAAACGCCGCATACAAATCCTGCACCACCTGTACACCATTTTCTTCGCTCATCACCATGTTTCTCCCATTTTTGTTTGATGGCGACAGTATACAAACGGCCGTTATCCACCTTACAGCCCAAAAACTGCTCATTTTTTGTCCATTTCCCCAGACAAATTCGGCAAATGAGCCGCTTTTTGTATAATCAGCCTCGGTGGGCAAATTGTGGAGCAGCAAGGGCAACAAAACCCCAACCCCCCGCGCCCCGAGCGACAGTGAACCCACCCGACACCCGATTTGTTTGGCAAAAGGATAGACCATGACCACGTTAGCTGCTGGCAACCCGGCGCAGAGAGCCGTTGAACGACTGGGCAATCGTTACCAGCTTCGTGAGCCATTGGGCAGCGGCGGCATGGGCGCCGTTTATCGCGCTTATGACCAGCTTACCGGCCACATGGTCGCTCTCAAACGGGTGCTTCGCGTTCCCATGCAGGCTGCCAACAGCGAACTGCGGCTGGCTCTCACCCGCGAATTTCAGGCGCTGGCCTCCCTGCGCCACCCCCACATCATCGCCGTGCAGGATTATGGCTTTGATGCCCAGCAGCAGCCCTACTTCAGTATGGAACTGCTCCCCACCGCCCGCCCCATCACCGAGGCGGCCAGCTTTTTGGGGGAAGCGGCCAAAATTGATTTGCTGCTGCAACTGCTTCAACCGCTGGTCTATATTCACCGCCGGGGCATCATCCACCGCGATGTGAAGCCGGGAAACGTGCTGCTGCACGGGCAAACGGTCAAACTGGTTGATTTTGGGCTGGCGACGGTGGCAGGGCAAGGGACACCGCCCTCCGGCACGCTGGCCTATATGGCCCCCGAACTGCTGCGCGGCCAGCCCGCTACCCCCGCCGCCGATCTTTACGCAGTGGGGGTATTGGCCTATGAACTGCTGGCGGGGTGGCATCCCTTTGCCCATGCCACAAACATCGTGGAGGCGGTGCTGCACGAAACGGCCGATTTTGCCTATCTTGATATGACCCCGGAATTAACGGCCGT
>JAGQGA010000581.1 GCA_020432595.1 Anaerolineales bacterium
CTGAGTTTTGGCATGGTGGTGGGGTCGCGCACGCCAGCCGGCCGACAAACGTGGCAGCGGTATTGGGAGGGAGCGATTGAGGTACCGGGGGAAGAAACGGCCGTTCTGGCAGCCGTCGCCCGCGAAACCAACACCTATCTCGCCATGGGGGTCATTGAACGGGACAGCAGCTTTAGCGGCGGGACACTGTACTGTACGCTGCTGTACTTTGGGCCAAACGGCCGTTTGTTGGGCAAACACCGCAAGCTCAAACCCACCGCCGCCGAACGGCTCATCTGGGGGGAAGGGGATGGCAGCACGCTAACGGCCGTTAAAACCCCCTTTGGCACGGTAGGCGGCCTCATCTGCTGGGAAAACTACATGCCGCTGGCGCGGATGGCGATGTACAGCAAGGGGGTTGATCTGTACCTGGCCCCCACCGCCGACTCCCGCGACACCTGGCAGGCGACAATGATCCACATCGCCAGCGAGGGGCGCTGCTTTGTGCTGGGGTGCAACCAGTTTGTCACCAAGGCGATGTACCCGGCCGATTTGGTGGGGATTGAGGAGCTGGCCGACCAGCCGGAGATCATGTGTCGCGGCGGCAGCGTCATTGTGTCACCGCTGGGGCAGGTGCTGGCGGGGCCGCTTTACAACGAAGAGGGCATCCTGACGGCGACGCTTGACCTGGCGGAGGTGGTGCAGGGGAAGCTAGATTTTGACGCAGTGGGGCATTATGCGCGGCCGGATGTGTTTCGGTTAGAGGTGAATGAACGGCCGTTGGCTCCCATCACCATACATGGAGTATAACGATGAATACCACAAAATTTACCTTGTTTGCCATTCTCATGCTCACACTGCTGCTATTCTCTCAACCCCAGCCAACTGTCGGCATTGCCTTGCAGATAACGCCAACTACGGCAAACTACCTTCCCGTCATTTACAAACAGCCACTACCAACACCTTCTCCCACGCCACAACCTAACGATTGGCTGAGTTTGGTCAACCACTATCGGGCATTAGCTGGCGTACCGCCAGTCAACCAGGATGCAACGTTGAACGACAACTGCTTCCAGCACGCCCGCTACATGGCCGAAAACAACCATCTGACCCACAACCAAGACCCCTCCCTACCCTTTGCTTCGGCTACAGGGCAGATTTGCGCCCAAAAAGGAAATGCCTGGCTTGGTAGTGCATTCTCACAGCCCATTTGGACTGTTGCTGACACCATTGACGGCTGGATGTCGTCCGTTGGTCATCGTCTTTGGTTGCTCTATCCAACTACACCTACGTTTGGGTATGGGTTTTACATGGCTAGCAACAATCGAGCCGGGGCAGCACTAGATGTGTTGTCACGCGCCACTTTCAACGACGATCAGTTTCATGGTTGGCCGGTTCGCTATCCCGCCCCTGGGCAAACGGCCGTTCCCGCCACCCGTTACCCCATCACCTTAAATTGGCGCTACTTCGGTTCATCTCCTGCACTCAGCAGTACCAGCCTAGTCGCACAAGGCAGCACAACGATAGCCCACACAGCCGATACCAACCTGCCAGTCGGCCACGAAGGGGTACAAATCATTCCTAACAGTGCTCTCCCAGCCAACACCACGCTCACCGTGACAATTAAAGGCCGTTATGACAACAACGATTTCAGCTACAGTTGGTCATTTGCAACAGGAAATTAAGCATTAGCCAGCGTTAGTCTACGAACAATTTGCCAGCAAAAGAATTAAAAAGATCACACAAAAGCGTACATCAATGACTTGTTAAAACAACGCATTCCCATAATTGTGCCTTCATGGAGGCAACTTGAGTCTAACAAAACTTTAATGAACCATCAAATGCACGAAAGCTTACATACTATTGCGAAATCTATGAAACAGTTAGGTCTCAGTTCGTTGGCTCACGCACAACACCTCTTAACTGCGCCCTATTTGGATTCTGAGTTTACCTACTACAACCGAGATCTAGCGGTTTTGCAAGCATCTCACGCTGCGGAGATTTTGGCAAAAGCCCATATAGCTGAACACCATCCCTTACTAATTTTCTCGCAAATACCTAAGCCAACGCAAACAGACAGCGAAACATTAGATCTCAAAGCCCTTTTTGAAACAGGAAAAACAATCCAGTATCACGAAATTCCTGACAGGTTGTGGGCAACAACTGGGTACAAAATTAAGCAGCTACAACTGTACCAAGACTTTGGTAAATTGCGAAACAGCATACAACATTTTACGTCAGTCAGAGCAGAGACATTTTTAGCATACAAAACACTGGAGTTTATCTACGGCATTATTGATCCCATGATTCACGAACTCTGGGGGATTTATGCAGTCAACTGTATTGAGGAGGGGCTATATTCCAGTGAGCAGAAGGATTTCTTTCGGTATCTTCATTTCTGGGAAATATCTTTTTTGATGCCTGAAGGTTTTGAGGAAATAAATAGAAAGGCAAAGCAATCTGTAAAAAATCAAACTACCCCTTTAGGACAATCCTTT
Organism: Anaerolineales bacterium; assembly: GCA_020432595.1. The sequence goes on from JAGQGA010000581.1 coordinate 2,478, forward strand.
CTTAAAGATGAAAATTGGTGAATCGAGAATAGCGTACATATGAAGTGCAATCTAGGGAAAAGAACATGTGCAATACACCCTTGCATTTTATACCCACCCTCCAACTCCCCTACGCCCCTCGCCCAACCCTGGCAAACTTTATACAATTAGCCCATCATGAAACGAACCGATGGCCTCATTCTCAGCTGCATCCTCCTTGTCTACCTTTTTGTCGGCACGCTCTACGCCGCCTACACCCCCGCCTGGCAAGCCCCCGACGAACCCGCCCACTACAACTACGTGCGCCAACTGGCGGCGGGGGAGCTTCCCGTCATTGAAACAGGCGACTATGACCAAAAATATATCGAAACCATCGTCGGTTCCCGCTTTGACCCGCAGTACAGCGTTTCCCCACTGACCTATGAAGATTGGCAGCCGCCGCTCTATTACCTGCTGCAAACCCCCGTCTACTGGCTCAGTGGTGGCTCGCTGCTGGCGCTGCGGCTGTTTTCGATGCTGCTGGGGGCAGGGGTGGTGGTGCTGGCTTATGGGGTGGCGCGGCGCGTCTTCCCGGAACAGCGATGGGTGGCGGCAACAACGGCCGTTTTTGTCGCCTTCCTCCCCCAACACCTCACCATGCTCGCCTCCGTCAACAACGACAGTTTGGCCGAACTGTTGATTGGGGGGATTTTGTGGGTGCTGTTGGGGTTGGTGGAGATTGGGGATTGGAGATCGGAGATTGGAAGAAAGAGGCTGGTAACGTTAGGCGTGCTGCTGGGGCTGGGGTTTTTGACCAAGGCGATGGTGTATTTGCTGGCTCCGGTGGCGGGGTTGGTGGTATTGTGGCGCTGTTGGGGCAAGTGGGGTGAGTTGGTGCAAACGGCCGTCCTTGCCTTCGCCCCCGCTTTTTTGCTCGGTTTACTCCTGTGGAGCCGCAACATCATCGTCTACGACGGCCTCGACATCATGGCCTCCGCCGCCCACAACAGCGTCGTTGTCGGCCAGCCGCGCACCGCCGAATGGGTTGCCAAATATGGCGTAGACGGCACCCTCAGCCGCTTTGCCACCACCACCTTCAACAGCTTTTGGGGGCAATTCGGCTGGATGGCCGTCCCCATGCCCCGCTGGGTCTACGCCCCCCTCACCCTCTTCACCGCCCTCGTCCTCGTCGGCTTGCTCATCTACTGGCGCAACAAACCCGCCCTACACCCCACTCCCCACTCCCCACTCCCCGCTCTCATCCTCTTCCTCACACTTGCACTCACCCTC
>JAGQGA010000582.1 GCA_020432595.1 Anaerolineales bacterium
TGATAAACCCGCCTAACCAACAAACATCTCAACTGTCACCGGGTCGCCGATTTGTGGCCGCAACCGCTGCGCGGCGCTGCCGTTGGTGACAGCAAGCATGACATAGCCGGAACTGCCGATGAGGGCGATGAGCGTGCCTAACGGCCGTTCGCCAAACGTGTTTACCATCCCGCGAATTGTCGTCGCGCCAATCCGTACATTCAACGCCTCAGGGGCACCGCCCAACTGCGCCAAATCATCCCGGTGAATATTGGTGATGATATTGCCAAAATGGTCAAAAATCATGGACACTTCGCCTGTGACGCGGAACGGTGATACCACCGGGCGCGGTAAATTGATGCGTACTGGATCGGTAATGACTGGGCCAAGGTCAGTAAGCGGCACGCCAGCCGCCAAATGCCCCGTTACAGGTGAGAAGACATCCCGACCGTGAAAAATGTGGCTGACATCGGGCAGCCAGTAGCGCGAGTTGTTGGTGTGGACAACGGTCATCGGCCAGCCGTGGCGTTCGGCGCGTTCGTACATGGGGGTGAACACCCCGTTGTCGGGGCCGACAAAAAGTTGGCTGCCAATGCGGGCGGCAATGGGGCGGCGAGCCGTACCCACGCCGGGGTCAACCACCACCATGTGGATGGTGCCATCAGGGAAGTAAAAGACCTGCCGATCCAGCATTTGGGCTGCCTCGCGGATATTTTGTGGGCTGATGGTGTAGCTGAGGTCGGTGATTTGAGCGTTGGGAGCAATGCGCCAGACAACGCCTTTCATCACGGCTGCCGGGCCACCAAAATCGGTTGTCATGGTTATAAAGGGCATCTGTTTTTCCTGTGTAAATGGGACGCGGATGAACACGGGCAAACATGAATGAGTCTGTGAGCGTCTTGCATCCTCGTTTTGTAAGGTTACTTCGCTAGATTTTACCACCAAAGTATATTTCTATGGGAATTTATGCGGTTGATTCATCGGATGCGTAACAAGGCCATGCCGGTAAACCATTTGTCTAATCTCTCCTCTCCAATTGCCTTGCTCTCTGCTACAATAGGCCAACGAACGGAGAGTATGATGGATGACCAGCTTGAGGCGGTGGTAACGGCCGTTAAACAATCCCACAAATACCGCGACACCCACGAAACGACCATTCGGGAGCTGGCGGCGGAGGCATTGCGCCGCTACAAAAAGCCAAAACAGGCGATCAAAGCGGTGCGGACGCAGCTACACAGTATCATGGCTCCGTATTTGGGCGACCCGGATTATGAGAAGGAGGCGGAGCGATTAACGGCCATTTTTGCCCCTGACCAAACCGACCCCGAACAAACCCGCGCCACCTGTGCCGACATCATGCACGCCCACCTCTCCAACCGCGAACGGCTGCCGCTGCTCAACAGCTTCTACCGCGACATCTTCGCTGTCACCGGCCCGCCGCAGCGACTGCTCGACATCGCCTGTGCCCTCAACCCGCTGGCCTTTCCCTGGATGGGGCTACCCAACACGGTTGAATACCTGGCCTACGACATCCACGAGCCGCGCATTGCCTTCCTCAATCATTATTTTCGCCTGCAAGGGGTGGCCGGCCGCGCCATTTTGCAGGATGTGGCGCTGGATTTTCCCACCGAGCGGGGTGATGTGGCGCTGTTTTTGAAGGAGCTACCCCGTTTTGCGCGGAATTATCCGGGGAAAGAACGGCCGTTTCTCGAAGCACTTAACGTCCGCTGGCTTGTCCTTTCCTTTCCCACCATCAGCACTCACGGTGGCCGCAACCTCACCAACCGCTACCGCGACTTCCTTTACCAGCTCATTGACGGCCACAACTGGCCGGTGACAGAGCTGATGTTTGAGGGGGAAGTGGTGTTTTGTGTGCAGAAGGAGATTGGAGATTGGAGATTGGAGATTGGGAACGAGTATCAATCTCCAATCTCCAATCTCTAATCACGGTTTACCATGCACCGTTTTTTTGTTGATCCCACCCAAATTTCCACCCAAACCGTCACCCTGCGTGATGACCAGGCAAGGCAGATTGCGGGGGTGCTGCGGCTGCGAGTGGGGGAGTGGATTGAGGTGTTGGATAATACGGGGTGGCTGTATGAGGTGGCGTTAACGGCCGTTAATCGCCACCAAGTCACCGGCGAGATTGTGGAAAAAACGGCCGTTGCCACCGAACCCGCCACCCACATCACCCTCTACCAAAGCATCCTCAAGCGGGATAAATTTGAGCTGGTGCTGCAAAAAGGAACCGAAATCGGCATCAGCCGCTTTGTGCCGGTGGTGACAGAGCGCAGCCTGGCGCAGCACGTCAAGGACAACAAATACGACCGCTGGCAGCGCATTCTCACCGAGGCGGCTGAACAGGCCGAGCGCGGGATTATTCCCGAACTGGCCGAGGCGTGCAGCTTTGCCGAGGCATTGGCAATGGCGCAAACGGCCGATATTGCTCTCATCGCCTGGGCGCGGGAGAAAGAGGCGCGGTTGCCCAGCTATTTGTCCCTACTCAAACAGCAGCCGACGAGTCGTGTCGCCCTGTTCACTGGCCCCGAAGGTGGCTTTAGCCCGGCCGAAATTGCCCAAGCCCAGCAGGCCAACGTCCACCCCATCACCCTCGGCCCCCGTATTTTACGCACAGAAACGGCAGCGATGGTGGCGGCAGCGTTTATTTTGTATGAAATGGAGGTTAGGGATTAGAGATTGGAGCAATCTCCAGTCCCCAAACTCGCTATGATTAACGGAAAAACACAACTCATCGGCGTGATTGGCTGGCCGGTTTCCCACACCTTTAGCCCGGCCATGCACAACGCGGCGGCGGCGGATTTGGGGCTGAACTGGGTTTATGTGCCGCTGCCGGTGCGGGTGGAGGAAGTGGAAACGGCCGTTCGTGGTCTTGCCGCCGCCGGTTTTCGCGGCATCAACATCACCGTGCCGCACAAGCAGGCCATTATTCCCCTGCTGGATGTGGTGGAAACGGGGGCACAAGCCATTGGCGCAGTCAACACGATTGTTTTTGCCCGGCGTGACGACGGCAGCGTGCGGCTCATTGGGCATAACACCGACTGGTCAGGTTTTTTGGCTGATTTGGCCGCACTAGACGTAGTCGTGGCCAGGCGGGATTGTCTGGTGTTGGGGGCGGGTGGTTCGGCGCGGGCGGTGGCGTTTGCGCTGGTGCAGGCGGGGGGGCAGGTGCAGGTGTTGGCGCGACGGAGGGAGCAGGCGGTGGAGCTGGTGGCGGCGATTGCGCCTCATGTTGACAATGGTATGTTGGTGGCGGGTGAGTTGGCGGGGTTGGAAACGGCCGTTTCTCGTATCACTGCCCCCCTCATTATCAACACTACCCCGCTGGGCATGATCCCCAGCCCCGACACGACTCCCTGGCCGGAAACGATTTCTTTTCCCAGCGGGAGCTTCGTCTATGATCTTGTCTATAACCCCCGACAAACAAAATTGATGCAGCAGGCAGAGGCGGCCGGCGTGGGCAACAGCAATGGGCTGGGAATGTTGGTGCAGCAGGGGGCGTATGCCTTTAAGCTGTGGACAGGAGAGCAGCCAGATGTAGCCATTATGCGCCAAGCCATTTCAGGCTGATCAATACGTTTTTGTCCGCGTCCGTAACGCTACAGGGGTCATTTCGAGGTCCTCCGAGAAATCCCATTGACCTTGCTGAGTGAGTGGGATTTCTCCTCGAAGACTCGTCGAAGCAACTGTGATAAAAGTCAAGAGCAAAAAGCGAAT
>JAGQGA010000583.1 GCA_020432595.1 Anaerolineales bacterium
GACTATACGCGAGATAACTTTGCAACTCGGCCTTGGTATACACTCGTTCGGGTAACAGCCCGGCTTCAAACTCGCTGAGCGTAAAGGGCGGCGGGGGTGAGAATGTTTCAATGGAGTCAGCCAGGTAAAAATCGAGCCAAAAGATGGTATGGTAGGTTACATACCAGAAAGCCGTGAACTCAGGTTGCACTGAACGGTCATTGTAGAGCTGTGCCTGCCAAAGTTCGCTAGGACAGGCATTCAAGGCACTGCCGAGCATATCAATGGCTGCCCCAAATTGCTGCCAAATGATAGTTTGCCACTGTTTGTCCATTTCACCCCTCCTTCAACTTTTGCTGTTGCAGTGGTATTATATGAGGAGGAAAACCTTCTCATGGTGTTCAGATGAATACTAAATCTTACCATTTGAGAAGGTACAAAGCACCAAAGTTATTGAATCAGCTGTAATTCTGAGAAAGGCCAATAGGTAAGCCAGGCGCGACCGCTGATTTGGTCAAGAGCCACTGCGCCAAAGTAGCGCGAGTCGTTGGAGTTGTTGCGGTTGTCGCCCAGCACAAAGACGTGGTTGGGCGGCACTGTGACGGGGGCAAAGTCGGGTTGCCCGGCGTTTTGGGAGAGGTAAGGTTCGTTGATTAAACGGCCGTTAACATACAACTGCCCCTGTCGCACCTCCAACACCTCGCCCGGCAGGCCAACCACGCGCTTGATAAGCCGTTCCTGCCCCATATCGCGCAAAATCACCACCACATCCCCACGGTGAGGCAAACTAAAGCGATAGCTTAACTTTTCCACAATCAATCGCTGTTCCGGGTGGATGGTTGGCTCCATGCTGTGGCCGTGGACAACGTGCGCCTGCGCTACAAAAAAGATAAGCATCAGTGCCACCACAACGCCTCTGGCTCCTGCACCTATCATGTCCCCAATAAATTTGAAAAGACGACCCAATACAGTTTCGGCCGCAGCCCCTAATGCGGGGCGAGTACCCAGTGATTCCATTGTTTCATTCATAACAGTACATCAATTAACAATACACAGATTTTGCGAACAGAAAATTGCTCCTTTTATCAATTTTGCCAAGCAACTCAATCTGAACTCGGTGTAGCATAGCATAGCGTCGCCTACAAAGACTCTTACGCTTTAGTACCAGTCACAATCATTTATGTCTTATTCACATAGGAAAATGGTCACCAAGAGTAAGTTTGCATTTTGTTCACAGTCGGGTCAGAATACTTTTGTCACTTTGTCCAACTAAACAAGGAGCATTTTTAATGAAAAGAAAAGCAGAAGCTGAATGGAAAGGAACCTTACAGCAGGGTTCTGGCGTGATGAAATTAGGCAGTGGGGTTTTTGAAGGGGCTTATAACTTTGGCACCCGTTTTGGCGAAGAGCCAGGTACAAACCCAGAAGAGCTGATTGGTGCTGCCCACGCGGGTTGCTACTCAATGTTTTTAGCGGCCGTTTTAGGTAACAATGGCTTCCCAGCGACGAGTGTCCACACCACAGCCACCGTTACGTTGGGGCGTGATGAAACCGGCCCCGTGGTCAGCAATATTGATTTGGTCTGTGAGGCAGAAGTGCCAAACATTTCAGCAGAACAATTTGCTGAATTTGCCGAATTGTCAAAGAAAAATTGTCCTATTTCTCGTGCTTTGGCCGGGCCAGAAGTTTCATTGCAGGCAACATTGCTTTAAATATGGTGCAGAGGCAAACACGGATGGGGACAAACAATGCCCATTCGTGTTTGTTTTTGTGAATGCCCCTGTTGTGCCTGCTTGTCCCCACAGACAATACTGGTTGCTCATAAAGCAGTAGCGGAGGTGTTAACGGCCGTTTACCCCCTTGTTCACATTTTATGGAAGCACATTACCGTCGTTTAGAACAAATTGAGATGTCAAACCCATCGAGTGCCTATTATGCGCCGCAGATGGAGGTGGGGGAGGGAACGGCCGTTTGTACCATTACCATTCGCCCCGAATTTTTGCACGGGGGTGGTGTGGTGCATGGGTCGGTCTACTTTTTTGCCCTGGATGATGCCGCCACCTTTGCCGCTAACTCGGTAGTGGCCGAAGGGGATTTTTTTATGACCTCTGGCTTTACCATCCACTTTTTGCGCCCCGCCGCCAGCGGCATCATTCGGGCAACGGGGCGCGTGGTTAACCGCTCCCGTCGGCAAATTTTGGTAGATGTGGTGGCGGAGGATGAAAACGGCCGTTTGTTGGCACGCGGCACAGGCACCTTTATGGCGGGTCGGTCGGCACACAATCGGTTAGCAACTCCATGATCAACCGTGCGCAGGCCATCGCCTTTGTCCAGGCCAACGGCAACGCCCGTGAGTTGGCGCGTTTGGTTTATTTGACAGAAGGAAAACGGCCGTCTCCCGACGTCATCGCCCAGTTTGCTGCCAGCCAAAGGGACGATGGTGGTTGGGCACCGTTTTGGGCGGATGTTAGCTCGGTGGATGCCACCTGCTACCGGCTTGCCCAGCTTGAGCAGCTTGGGCTGGGCGTATCCGAGCCGGTGGTGGCGCAGGCGTTGACCTTTTTGCGGCAGCGGCTGCAGGCGAATGGGGCGTGGGAAGAAGAAACGGCCGTTGCTGACCAAGCCCCACCCTGGGCGAAACCGGGCAATTTGGCTGCCATGCTCTATCTGACCGCCAACTGTGGCTTTTGGCTGGCCGTATTGGGCAACGAGGGTGCGCTGCTTATGCCAACCACGCAGTTGCTGCGGCAGCACCTTGCGCTCGATGGTGCGCTGCCGTCGTTTTTACACACCCACTGGCTGGCGGCGGCACTGTGGCTGTCGCTGGGTGAAATGGAGCCAGCAACGGCCGTTTTTAACTATCTCACCGCCCATCTTAACAAACTCAGTGCCAACAACCTCACCTGGCTGTTAACGGCCGTTCAGGCCACCGGGCGACCCGTTGCACACCCCTTCCTCACCCAAGCGCGGGATAAATTGGTGGGGTTGCAGATGGAAAACGGCCGTTGGCCCAGCGACGATGCCATGGAGCGCGATGTCCACGTCACCCTCGAAGCCCTGCGCGTTTTTGCCTCAACGTGACCAATCCCCCGGTTCCGTGTCCAAAGAACAGATTCCCACACAGGAAAGGAGTATTGTTACAATGACAGCAAAAACAAGTTTTAATGAGGAAGAATGGTTTTTGGTAAGCAGCTTGCCCTCGATGATTGGTGCAGCCGTGGCTACCGCAGGTAAAAGCGGGCTGATTGGCACCATGAAGGAGATGATGGCGAGTGCCCGTGCCATGATGGAAGCCGGTGAGACATATGCCGACAATGAACTCATCCAGGCCATCGTTGCCAAGATGGACAACAAGGACGATGCCAAGGCTCAGGCGGAGAAATATCAGCAGATGGCTATGGAAAAGATGGAAGCAGCCGGGGTAAAGACACCGGAACAGCTTGCCCAGCTTGTTCTCGACGATTGCCAGACTGTTATGGATTTGCTGAATGACCGCGCCACTGCTGCAGAAACGGCCGATTATCAAGCGTGGGCGTTGTCGGTAGGCACGAAAGTGGCCGAAGCCGCCAAAGAGGGCGGCTTTCTTGGCTTTGGCGGCGAGCAGGTGAGCGAAGGCGAAGAAGCCCTGCTGCAGCGTATTGCCGCTACGTTAAACCAGTAATCGGTAATGGGTAACCAGTAAACGGTCACTGATTACCCATTACTCTGTTACGACACCCGAATTTGCGACCCGT
>JAGQGA010000584.1 GCA_020432595.1 Anaerolineales bacterium
CGTAGCTTCTCCTCATGGCAGCGCGTCGCCACAAACTCCGCATACGCCAACTCGCTCTCTCGCGTGCGTAACATCCGCGAATCAAAATCAGCCCGCACCTTAAACAACTCGCTAAACTCCTCATCCCGATGGTACAGCGCGTAATAAAGCTCCGGGTTGCCCAGCAGCACAATTTTGACTTGCAGCGGAATCGGCTCCGGCGATAGCGATTTTGCCAGCACGGGGGCGTTTTCGTTAAAAATGTTGGGTTGCTGCACCAAAATTTGTGCCGACTTTAGTGCCCGCTTCAGCGCGTCCCACGCATCGGGGTATTTGAGCAGGTCGGCGGCATAGAGCAGCAAAAAGCCGCCGTTAGCCCAATGCAGTGCCCCACACTTGATGTTGGTGAAGTGGGTCATTGCCATGCCGTTGACCATCTCATACTCGATCCGCCCAAACAGGTTGAAATAGGTCGGGTTCATCTCCATGATGACCGGCGCACCCTGGGTTTCGGCATTGTTGACCAGCAAATTGACTTCATAGCGGCGCAAGTCAGGGGGTTGCCCATCTTCGTCGTCAGCGGGGGCAAAGGTGTCGAGGCTGTTAAGCACGTCGTCGTGCAGGGCGTTGAGGTAGGTTAAAACGGCCGTTTTCCCCTCATACATCCCCCGCATTTGCGTAAAACAATGCTTGATCGCCGCCGCCGCCACCTCGCGGTCAACTTGCTCCACCTGTGTCCGCGCCTTGCCCTCCCGCACTCGTATCTCATCCAGCGTTTCGTCTAACGCCTCATTTAGCTGTATTTGCGCTTGCTCCAGCACCAGCCGTTGCTCCGGGGTCATCTGCTCCACATCCTGCATCGTCAACGGCTGTCCTTCACGCACCGGCCCCGCCACCAGCCCCGACGGCGTATTGAGCAGGGCAAACCCTACCTGGGTGGCTTGCTCCTGCATTTGCCGCAGTAGCTCATCCCGCTGCCGCTCAAACTGCACCCGCATGTCGCGCACTGCATCCCGATAGCTGTCGGTGTCAAAGGCACGCGGCAGCTCGTTTTGCAAATCGGCCAGCAACCGCCCCATTCGCTCCTGAAACAGCTTGCCCTCGCCGGCCGCCAGTTCCAATGCGCGTGGCTGGTGGGGTGTTTCAAAGTTGTGGACATAAACCCAGTCCGACGGGCGCGGCATGTTGACGGCATGGTTTTGCAAGAAACGCTCCAGCGCGGTGGCTCGCCCCGTCCCCATTTGCCCCAAAGCGTAGATATTGTATCCGTGGCTTTGGATGCCCATGCCAAATTCTATGGCGCGTGTGCCGCGTGGCTGGCCGATGATGGTGGTTCGTGGCATTAAATCGGCCGTTGTGGCGAATTCAAACTGACTGGCATCACAAACAAGGCGCAGTTTATCTGGCGTTAAAGGCGTAATTGGCATACAGGTCTCCTAATTTTGATTGGCCTAGCCATGTTTGTGGCGCAACCATACGGTCGGGAATGTTACTCCTTCCTGGTCAGTTGGCAAACTCGTGCAAAAGGGAGGGGCAGGGATCGTCATTTGGGCTGTAAGCGTTTTGGGTATAATGGTCTGTGAAGGACTGCCTTGACGCACTGATTCCCCGCAACAGGGCAGAAAACGGCCGTTTGCTACAGGCCGATACAATAAAACAATCAAATAGTCTGCACAACATCCCCACACTTGCGAATGGCTTGCAACGGCTGCCCACCTTTGACGCCTTTAGCCAAATTGCAAGTTTGCTTTGCTTTGCTTGCAGCAAAATGAAACAAACCTTACGGTGTTGAAGGAAGTCATACCTCATGTCTATTTACACTTCGCTTTTATTTCACTTTGGGCTTAATTTGCTTGCCATCTTTATTTTTGCCTATCTCATTTACTATCGGCGGCACCAGGATCGGGGCAATTTCACGCTGTTTCTCACCTTCAACCTCTTCATGTTCCCGTTTCTCAACATTAATTTTGAGATTAGCTCCCAATTTGCCTTCACCCTCTTTGCCATTTTGGCCGTTATGCGTATTCGCAGCACGGCTTTTAGCAAGCGCGAGCTGACTTACTTCTTTGGTGCTATTGCCATTTCCGTTATCAATGCGGTTGGTATGGAAAACCCAGTCTTGCTGTTGGTCTCAAATGCTTTTATTCTTTTGTCGGCCTATGTCGTTGACCATCCGCGTTTGTTGCCCAGCGCCAAAACACATAAGACACAGCTGATTTTGCATGATTTTGAGCCAGCTTTGTTGGCAAATCAGGATGCGCTGTTGACAGAGCTATCGGTGTTGACGCGCTTGACTGTGAAAAAGGCAGACGTGCGTAAATTGGATCTAGCTCGCAAGCAGGTAGTGATAGATATTGAGTATGTGGTTGTGGGGAGTGTGCAAACGGAGGAAAAACGGCGGCGGGTGGCAGGGACAAACGGCCGTTTTGCCGACCCCCTACGCTCCTACACCAACTCCTTGCCGGAAAACTTGTCGTAAGGAAGACAACTTGGCTAACGAAACGGCCGTTACCACCACGTTTTGAAGATCAGCACCGTCTTCCCAATAGGTTCCCCACCGCCATTTAGCGCCTCCACCCGAATGGTCACATCTTGCCCCGGCATCAGATCGGGTAAAGGCAGCGTTTGTTGGCTGTAGCCATCCTCATTTGTTGCAGGCAAATCAACCGTTTGTTCGCGCTCATCGGCATAAACAATGGTCGCGTGAAGGGAAATGTCAGCGGCGGGCGTGGTTTCATCGGCCGTTGTGACCGTCACGTGCAGCACCTGCCGATCACCGGCATATAAAATGGGGTAGCCAACGGCCGCTCTTACCCGCGCCTTTGTTAATCCAGCCAGTGCCACTGGAATAAAACTCTGGGCTTCGGCTTCATAGACGGCCACCATTTCTTCCTGAAAGTGTGCTTGCCCCAGCAGCCCAAGCTGAACGCGCTGCCCAACGGGCAAAGCGGGGTGCCACTCCAAACGGCCGTTTGTAAAATATTGCGTCCACACCCCGCCCTCTTCAAACTGCGGCGAAAGCGGCTCGCCCAGCAGCGTCTCCCCATCATAAGCGTCATAAAAAGCTAAAAATGCGTCAAAAACCTGAATGCCAGAGGCAAAGGTGCGGGCCTGAGCGTTAGCGGGCATAGCTCCTGGCACAACGGCCGTTTGGTTTACCCCTTCATATGCCCATACGCCCAGCGGATATGGCACAACCCCGTTGGCTGTCTCATCCAGTCGCGCTCGTTCATAATATTGGGCAAAACGGCCGTTTTCCCCCACCACAAACCCCCGCGTAATCGGCTCACCCAGCGTCCGCGCCCCACCTAACGCCAAATACGTCGCCTCAAAGCGGTTCTCAACCGGAACCCCTGTGCTGGGAACCTGTGCCAAACCAGCCGATGTTTGCCCACATCCAGCCAGCCCCAACAACATTAAGCCAACCCAGAAACCAATCCAAACACGCATCATAATGCTAATACATCGCCTGATCCAATACATCATGCTCTTCACGTAGGCGCAAATAACTCTCATAACGCTGCGGTGCAATACGGCCATCGGCTACCGCTGCCCGCACCGCGCACTTCGGCTCGTTGCGGTGGGTGCAGTCGCTAAACTGACACTGTGCCACCAGCGGCGCTATCTCGCGGAAATACGCATCCAGTTCACCCGGCTCTACGTCAAACAGCGCCAGCCCGCGAATGCCGGGCGTGTCGGCCACATAGCCGCCAACATCCAGCGGAAACATTTC
>JAGQGA010000585.1 GCA_020432595.1 Anaerolineales bacterium
GCGCTTTTTTTGTTACGCTGGCCTCCTCCAACCCCCAAGAAAACTGGCTCAACCAGGTGGTGGAAAAGTTTAACGCCGCTGGCATTAGCACCAGCGACGGCAGCCCCATTGTGGTCAACGTCAGCCACGTCACCTCCGGCGGCTCAATGAACGCCATTTTGGACGGCAGCAGCCAGCCCGTGGCCTGGAGTCCCGGCGATCAGTCGTGGGTGGATCAGGCTAACGAAACGTGGCGGCAGCGGACAAATCGGCCGTTAGCCAGCCAAAGCTGTGAACCCACCGTCTACGCGCCGCTTGGCTTTGCCATGTGGCGACCCATGGCGGAAACGCTGGGCTGGCCTAACACCCCCATCGGCTGGGACAAAATTGTGGAATTGGCGGCTGACCCCAACGGCTGGGCAACTTACGGCCGGCCGGAATGGGGGCAATTTCGCTTCGGCCACACCCACCCTGCCTACGCCAACTCTGGGCTGCTCTCCATGACTAGCTTTGTCTATGGTATTGCCGGTAAAACCGACACCCTGACCGCCACTGACATCTATTCGCCCAAAGTGGAAGAGGCGATGCGACAGTTGGAGGAAAACACCTCCAAATATGGCCGACAAGCTCCGGCACTGCTGGACGCGATGGCGCGGCAGGGGCCAAGCTATCTCCACGCTGCCGCTGTGCCAGAGGCTGAAGTGGTGCGCTTTAACATTGAACGCGGCGACGAGCTAACGTTTCCGCTGGCGTTTATTTTTCCGTCGGGCGGCACCATTTGGGGGGAACACCCCTACTGCGTGTTGGACAATGCCGATTGGGTGACGGACGAGCAGGCGGAAGCGGCAGCCATTTTCCGCAATTATTTGCTGGCAAAAGAGCAGCAGGAGATGGCAATTGATAATTATTTACGGCCGTTAAGCAGTTCTATTCCCCTCCGTGCCCCCCTGACCCTGGAAAATGGCACCGACCCCAGCATTACCCCGGACACCGTAGCCCCCCTGCCCAGCCCCAACACCGAAATCAGCAACGCCGTCATTGACCTGTTCAACATCACCAAGCGCAAAGCCACCATTCTGATTGTGCTGGACACCTCCGGCAGCATGGAGGGGGATCGCATTCGCACCGCGCGCGATGCTACCGTGGAATTTCTCAGCCGTTTGGATGCCAACGATGAGGTAGGGCTGATGATCTTTAGCGATGACGTGACCACGCTGTCCCCGCCCAGCCGGGTGGGAGACGTGGTGGAAGGGCTGGGGCAGCGCGTGAGCGGATTGGTCGCTGATGGTAATACAGCACTATACGAATCAGTGTGTGAGGCGGTGGCACAAACGGCCGTTCAGCAAGCAGAAGATATCGCTGCCGAAGAAACCCGTCTCTACGGCATCATTTTGCTTTCCGATGGCGAAGACACGGTGGGAACGATTACCGAAAACCAGATGTTTGCCACCTGCCTGCCCGCCAACGCCGAAGCCGACGGCATCAAAATCTTTCCCATCGCCTTTGGCGAAGCCGCCGACCAAGATGTATTGAATCGTATTGCTGATGTGACTGGTGGGCGGCTGTTTACGGCCGATCCCGCTTCGATTGGCAACGTTTATTTATCCATTTCAGCGGAACAGTAAATGAAAATGGGACGCTGATTTGCCCGATTTCGCTTTAATCTCGACTTTTGCATTGACATAAACTGCTCCGTCATTTATTGACAGCAAACAACCTTAATAATTGAATAGAGAACGCCATCAACGACACCTCGAAAAAGCGCACACTGTGCTTAATTTGCACCCTTTTGCACCCTTTTGGGAGCAGGTGCAACGGTTCTCTATTCTGTATACTAAAAGGTATATGCTTGATACCGTTTGTCACAGTCAACAGTTGGAAAAGCCTGTTTGCTGAAATGCAGGAGAAGACATGGCTAATAGCATAAAAACACTACGCCTTGGTCAGCCAGCATCATATTGCATCCAGGTACAGGGTGTGCTTGATAGTTCATGGAGTGATTACTTTTGTGGATTGACAATCACACAAATGCAGTGTGTCGAGCAAGGATCAATAACCGTCCTGTCAGGACAAATTGTAGATCAATTGATGTTGCTTGGCGTGTTACAACGTCTATGCAATCTTGGTCTGTCCATTCGCTCGGTCGAATGGTTAATGGAGGAAGTTGTTTCGTCTTGATAGAGTAGAAGGAGACAGCATGATGAAGCTTTATCTCTCAGGTAAATATCGCCTCTTATACAATGAGACACCCATTACGGGCTTTCGCTCAGACAAGGTACGAGCATTGTTGGCATATCTTGTGTTGGCAAAAGGACGGCCGTTTACCCGCACCCACCTCAGCCACCTTCTTTGGGCAGACTACTTACCCAGCTCTGCTCGCGCCAGTCTGCGCGTTGCCCTTTCCAATTTGCGCCAAGTACTGGCACCAATGGATGACCTTCTTGAGCTGGATGATCAGATTGTATGTTTCAACCATCAATCCCCACAATTTTGGTGTGATGTCCTGGAAGATGAAACCCTGATCAACTCCCCTTTGTTCCTGCTCAATTTGCAGCACGTCTCTGCGATACCCTTTCAAGCATGGCGTAGGCAACAGGCAGGGGAATCAGGTTAGGTTGGTAATTTAGATGAATAACCCCGTTGTGCTGCAAAAAATTTTGCCGGATAAAATCCCTTTGTTTGTCAAGAATTTCCGTCAGAAAAACATTACTGCACGACCAGCACGGAGAATCGTTACGTCTTCGTTACGAACTCGTTACGCTTTCGTTGTGCGGCTCTCGTTGTCTCATCCGCTCGCCTACGTTATCTTTACTATGCCACACTGGCGTATCAGACAAGGGCAAGGCGAACATGGAAGCAGTTTTGATATTTATCGCAGGAACAGCAACAGGTAGCATCATCGTAACATGGCTCTCCCGTGTCACAGAAAAGCTCCCTTTTCCATCTACCTCGCAAAAAACAGATGATCCCCTAAAAAAAATCACCGGGATTGGCCCAACATATGCGGCTCGCTTACAACAAGCTGGGATTACCAGCTTGGAACAATTAGCGGCTGCTTCCCCCGACGCACTTTACAACATAGCCTCGGGCGGTCGTACCAATCTACGGATGGATGTAAAAGCCTGGATTGAGCAGGCCCAACAATTGACAACACAGGGAATCGCTAATAACTGATTGTAGGCAACAAAAAAGAGAATAGGCTACTTAACCTGGTTCATTAGTGCGTTCTCTCAATGGTGAGACAGCCCTGGGTCAGATTTTTCTGCGCCCATGTGCTGTTACGCTTTCACCTATATTTATTATAGCTCCTTCGTCTACACAAGAAGGAGTTCAACTAAATTTAGACAGGCTATGTCGAAAGGGCGGAGCTTACCCAATAGGTTTTGTCTTGGCAGCTCAACACCCTGACTCATAGATCCGACTATATACATGCCCCATAAATTTGGTCACAGTATGAAAAGTAGGCAGATTTATCCCATCATTGTAACCCTCATCATTTTGCTTTGGCTAAGCTATATGATCTCAGCCGAGCAATTCGTCCTTTTCACCAAATGGTGGCCGATGTCACTAACAATGGTATTAGGGTCGTTTGTAGCGGGTGCATCGGCTGAAGGCGGTGCTGCCGTTGCCTTTCCTGTTTTCACCAAAGCCCTGCATATTCCCGCCACCGAAGCCCGCACCTTCGGCCTAATGATCCAGGCCGTGGGCATGACCACAGCC
>JAGQGA010000586.1 GCA_020432595.1 Anaerolineales bacterium
GTCAATGCCTTGCCCGGCCAAGTCAATGGCCTGCCGACCGTAAATGACCCCACCCACGCTGAGCGCAATGCCCAACAGCGCACCCAACAACAAAATGATACCAATGATTCGCCGCAGAATTTTCATGACTTCCTCCTGTTTCTCTTTCCTCTTGCTGGACGCTGCCAAGAGGGCAGCGTTTTCCTGTGGGCAGTATTCTAGCGTAGCGGCGAAATTCGACCAGTGTAGAGTGCCTTCAGCGCATGGCGCAAAATGGGGTTGGAGCGGAGGTCGGTGCTGTGGCTAAATTGGTCAATGCTGCCGATGTTATAGGCGATGGTTTTGAGGGCGGGGTCGGTGATGGTGTTGAAAAGGGCGGTCATGATGGGGGCTTCGTTGAGGATGCGAAACGGCCGTTCATGAAACCACCCCAATTCTGTCGGCACCGGCTCGGTGGTGCCCAGTTCGTTGTGGTGGATGGCAAGCTGCTGAAAAGCGGCCGTTAGTGCTGCTTCGCGGTCGTGCCAGTTGGTGGCAGCCAGGGCGGCGGTCAGGTGGGGGGTGAGGATGGGGGCTTGGGGCAGTTGGGCAAAGCCGCTGCCAAACCATTTGGGGTAGGGAGCGTAGCGGCGCGCCTGGAAAAAGGCGAGCTGCATCACGTCATGCACCAGCCGCCCGGCCAACAGTTGGGAGCCGATTTCGTCGCCCACGCTGCCGGTGCGCCCGACAAAGGGCTGCTCTTGCCCAATGCGCCCCCACTGGGTTGCCATGAGGTAGAGCCAAATGTCGTGGGGGTAATAGGCGAGTTGGGCGCGAACGGCCGTTAATTCCCCCACCTCGTCTATAAACACCCGTCCCGCCGTCATCCCCAGCAAAAGCTGCTGTGGCAGCGTCAGCCAGTCAGTGATGGTTAGCGGTTCGGCCGGGTCGTAGCTGAGGTAGTCGCGGCAAAATTGGCGCACGGTGACAACCTCAACGCGGTGGTTGATGGGGCCGCCCTCGTGGGGTTGCAGCAGGTGGGTGCCTTCTTCATTGGGGGCGGCGTAGTGGGTGGAGTAGCCGAGGAAAGTGGGGGGGAGGTGGCGGCAGAGGGTGTCAGTAACGGCCGTTTGCCATCGCGCATCATCCTCTTCTGTCAAAAACAGATGGAAACGTGGCCCCCAATCGTGGTCGGTAGACATTTCTGTGTCAAACCCCAGCACCTCGGAGCCGGAACCAATGCGGGCGGCGGCGTAGGGCAGGCCGGGGAAGTGGTGTGCCAGAATGGGCTGCACGACCTCCTGAAAAAACCGTTCGGTTAAATCGAGACCGGGAATGAATTGAGTCGTCATTTTGAAGCGTTACACAGAGGGACGCAGTAAGGTGGCACAGAGAACCACAGAAAACTTTTGTTTGTCCGTGTTCGTCTGTATTCGTCCGTGTCTCATTTTTAGTCTGGCAGTGAAACTACTGCCTTGCCATGATAGGGGAAACGGCCGTTATTAACCATCATCACGGAGCAATAAATTTAACAACCGTTTTTGTTCTTCTAACAAAATTTGCTGTTCTTCAAGCTCTGCAACAAGCTGTGAGTTAAGTTGTTCAAGCGTTTTGATCAACTCTTGTTGTTGAATTAATAATCTCTGACCAGAAAGCTGCTCTTTCTTTTGCTGGCGGTACAAAACAAGGGGGTTCCGATTCAGACGTAGTCGCTTAATTGTGAAGGCCCCAACAGATGTTAACGGAAATAGATGCCCGTTATCCATTTCTAAAAAATGCTCTGTTTCATCTGATTGTCTTGGATTATAGAGATATGGGTCTTTGGCTGATGTCGGCCAATAATTTTGTTTGAATTGGTTGCAACGATTACAACAATAAACAAGATTGCTTAACGCATCAGTACCACCTTTAGATTTTGGTTGGAAGTGGTCAATTGTGAGCATGCCACCACTATCAACCTCTGATACGCCACAGTATTCACAGGCATAATTTGCCCGTTGTCTAACACGATTTCTGGCTGCATGTGATAAGCTCATACTGGGTGGAGATGTTTAGCAACCTGTTTTTGCAATTGATGGATCTCACCACGAAGTCGTTGGTTTTCAGAGGTCACTGCTTGAATTCTCTCTGTAATTTGATGGATCTGAGATAATGAAATCCCAATTTGATTTTGTATTTGAGATGGATTGAGGGTTGGTTCTGATAAAATCAAATGCTCTTGTTCTGCCGCATCTTGGGTCGCATACCAAGCCTCAAGCTGGGCTTGTTGGGTCGGTGTTAAAATTTCTCCTTTCGTTGCTTTATCGTGCAATTGAATTGCGAGATCGTCAGAAATCATGGCTAAGTCCTAAATTTGGTCTGGTTTGGAACATTATAGCATGAAAAACGGCCGTTTAATCAAGGCAATCGCAACCTACCCTATTTAGTTTGGCAGCGAAATCACCCCTGTCATGCCTGTATATGTGCGCCCGGATAAGGCAGTAGTCGTATGATTGCGGTTGAGCGGCGTATCGGCGGCGGCGAGGGCTTGCCAGAGCAGTTGGAAGGCATCGTAGGTGGTGGCGGCATAGGGGCCGGCCGTTTCGTCAAAGGGGGTGACGGCGGCGTAGGCGGCGAGGAAGTCGTTGGGCAGGGTGGCGGGGTCGGCGGGGCCAAACGGCCGTTTGCCCATGGGCACAAAGGGAATGCCAGCCGCTGCATAAATGGGAGCCGCAACGGCCGTTGTCTCCGGCTGCCAATGCCCCACCACGGCAATGATGGCGGGGTCGAGGGTGAGGGAAACGGCCGTTTCTCTTGCCAATTCCACATCCCCTCCATCATCCAATGCCACCAACGCTACCCGGTACCCATTCACTCCGCCCGCCTCATTCAACTCCCGCACCGCCAGCCGCGCACTGTAAATGACATCATACCCAATCGCCCGCTCCCGCCCTTCAAACGGTGCCACCAGCCCGATTTTGACCACGGGCGGGGTGCGGGTGCAGCCAAAAAGGAGGAGCAGGAGGAGGGGGAGAATGAGGAATTGGGAATTGGGAATTGGGAATTGGGAATGGAGAATTGAGAATGGTCGTTTGCCATTCTTCATTCTCCATTCCCAATTCTCAATTTTTTTACTGACACCGCGCCACATTGGCCTGATGCTCCTCATAGGTTATGCTAAACAGATGCCGATTTTGGCCGTCGCAGTTGGCGACGAAGAAAAGATAGCTGCTTTGGGCGGGTTCGGCCACTGCTTGCAGCGAGGACAGGCTGGGGCTGTTGATGGGACCAGGGGGAAGGGCGGGAATTTGGTAGGTGTTGTAGGGGGAATCGAGCGACAGGTCGGCTACATCAAGCGGCGACTTCCACCACTCTCCGGTGGCACTGCCAAGAGCATACTGCACGGTGGGGTCGGCTTGCAGCGGCATGGCGGCGCGGAGCCGGTTGTGGAAGACGCTGGCGATTAACGGCCGTTCTTCCGCCACCACCCCCTCCCGCTCTACAATCGAAGCCAGCGTCACCGCCTCATGCAGGGTCAACCCCTGCGCCCCAAACCCCTGCCGCAGTGCCGGGGTCACTTCGCTGTCAAACCGCGCCAGCATCATTGCTACCAGTTCGGCGGCAGTTGTCGTCACAGGAATGCGGTATTGGCCGGGGAACAGATACCCTTCGAGCGTGTTTTCTGGCGGCAAGTTGGTGAGGTAGGGATAGGGGGTGAGGTCAAATGGCCGTTCGCGTCGCCCAATCGCCAAAAATTCCTG
>JAGQGA010000587.1 GCA_020432595.1 Anaerolineales bacterium
TACTGAAGCAAGAATACCGCTGGGCGGCCGATATGCTGCGCCACGGCTGCCAGCGGGCACTGTGGATATTGGATGGAGCCACCCTCCCTGCACCTAATTTGGTAGCCGATGCGGATCGGCTGATTGCCACCTACCGCGCCATCTGGCACGCCCGCAACCGGCCGGGTGGGTTTGAGGCCAGTGTGGCGCGGATGGAGAGGATGAGATCGCATTATTATGGAGATTAGGGATTGGAGATTGGGGATTGCGTTCACTGGTGTCAATCTCTAATCTCTAATCTCCAATCTTTTTTCACCCATTGTGATGAAAAAACATTTGTTCATTGGCATTGGCGGTGGCACGGGGTCGGGGAAATCTACGATTGCGGCGGAGGTGGTGCGGCGATTGGAGGCAAGCTGCCGCGTCCACCTCATTCACCAAGACCAATTCTTCAAACCTGTTGACCAACTGCCCACCTTCTACTCCGACTATCACCAGGCTCCGCGCCCCGACTTTAATCGGCCGGATTCGTTTCGCGTGGAGGCGATGGTGGCGCATTGTACGGCCGTTTTTGGCTACGATGTGGCCATTTTGGAAGGCATTTTGGCACTCTACTATCCGGCATTGCGGCAGTTGATGGACATTAAATGTTACATTGACACGCCGCTGGAGGAGATGCTCATCCGCCGCACCGAGCGCAATTTGGCGCGGGGGTATGGCGGCCCTTTTGCCGAAATTGCCCATTACAACCTGGAATGCGTCACCCCCCAGCACCAACGCTACAATCTGCCCACCCGCCGCTTTGCCAACTTCATCATCTCCAACGGGCTGCATGAGGAGGGGGAGCGGGAGGAAGCGGTGGGGAGGTTGTGTGGCATGATTATGAGGAAGATTGGGGATTAGAGATGGGAGCTTGTGAACCTTCACCAATCTTCAATCTTCAATCGTTAATCTCCATGAAGCAAGCACATGAAAGAAACCACTTTGTTTGAACAGCCACGCTACCAAACGGCCGTTTCCCACTTCCACTCCCTCTACGGCCCCGGCGACATTGCCGTTTTTCGCGCCCCTGGGCGAGTGAATTTGATTGGCGAACACACCGATTACAACCACGGTTATGTGATGCCGGTGGCAATTGACCGGGATGTAGTGATTTTGGCGCGGTCGCGTGCTGATGGCGTGGTGCGGCTGGCAAACGTGGAGCCGGATTTTGCCCCCTTTTCCTTTACCCTCAGCCGCGACATTCCCAGTGCCCCGCCCGGTGACTGGAGCAACTATGTGCGCGGAGCGGCGCAGATGGTGGCGCGGCAGGTGGAGCAACGGCCGTTAATCGGCTTCGATGGGCTTGTTGTGGCGGCACCACCCTATGGCGTGCCGCGTGGAGCTGGGCTAAGTTCATCTTCGGCGCTGACGGTAGCCGCCGCCGTGACGCTGGCACATTTGAACGAGTGGCAGCCTCCGCTGGATCAATTTGCCGCCCGCTGCTCCCGCGCTGAATGGTATGTGGGAACGCGGGGCGGGGTGATGGATCATTTTGCCTCGCTGCTGGGGCGGCCGGGGCAGGCGTTGTTTTTGGATTGCCGGCCGGGGGAAAACGGCCGTTATGCCACCCAATATGCCACCCTGCCCAGCGGCTACCAACTGCTCATTGCCAACAGCGGCGTGAAGCACCGCAACGTTGGCGGCGGCTACAATTACCGGGTGGCGGCGTGCCGGGCGGGGGTGGCGTTGTTGCGGCGGCAATTTGCCGGAGTCACCCATTTGCGCGATGTTGAGAATGTGGATTGGATGGAGTTGGAGCCGCTGCTGCCGGAGGAAACGGCCGTTTCTAACCTCATTCAGCAAGGCATTGATTTGGGCGACATTCCCAACCTGCCAACCGATGCTCGGCTGCGGGTTCGCGCCAACTGCCGCCACGTCTGGAGCGAAAATTGGCGGGTGCGCCAGGCAGTGGACGCGCTCAACGGTGGCGACATCGCCCGGCTGGGGCAGTTGCTCCACGCTGCCCACGCCAGCGCCCGCGACGATTACGACATTAGCTGCCCGGAAATTGAAACGCTGGTCGGCATTTTGAACAGCCAGCCGGGCGTGCTAGGGGCGCGGCTGACGGGTGCGGGCTGGGGCGGGTGCGTGGTGGCGTTGGTGGAGGCAGGGGAAATAACGGCCGTTGTCCACCACGCCCAAACCGCCTACCACGCCGCCACCGGCATTGACCCCGACGTGTTTGTTTGTACCCCCAGCGGCGGGGCGGGGTTTGTCGCAGCCTTGGAGCGGTAAATGAACGTGATGGATAAGCAGCGTCATGCGCTTAAAGTCATTATTTTGGCGGCCGGCTCTGGCACACGCGCCGAGGTGCCATTCCCGAAGGTGCTGCAGCCGCTGGGCGAGCGCAAAATTATTGATTATGTGGTCAATAACGCCCGCCGCTTTGCCCAGCCTGAAGATATTTACGTAGTCATTGGCCCCGAAGGGCAGCAGGTGCAGGCTCATTTGGGTGGGCGGTTTAACTACGTTTTGCAGCCACAGCCGCTGGGCACGGGGCACGCGGTGCAATGTACTGCTCCCTTTTTGGCCGATTTTGACGGTGATTTGCTTATTTTGTATGGTGATACCCCGCTTTTCCGGCCGTCGCCGCTGCGCGGGCTGGTGAGTCGCCATTATTTGAAAGAGGCTTCGCTGACGTTATTTACGGCCGTTCTTGCCACCCCGCTTCCCTACGGCCAAATCATCCGCAATTTGGCTGGTGAAATCATTGACATCATCGAGGAGGCAGACAGCCCGCCACCCGCCACCCATGCCCCCTACGAATTCAATATCGGTGCCTATGTCGTGCAGGCGGCGGTGCTGTACCCCGCTCTGGCACAGCTTCAACCCAACAACGCCAGGGGGGAGTATCAGCTTACCAACTGCGTGCGGCTGCTGGTACAGTCGGGGCTGCGGGTTGCCAATTACCAAAGCTACGCCGCAGAGGATGCGCTGGGCATCAACACGCCCAAAGATTTGCAGGAGGCAGAGTTTACGCTGCAAAAGCGGCTGTTCCGACCCCGCCGGGTGGATGAAGAAAACAGCATTCGCTTTGGTACGGGCGGTTGGCGGGCAGTTATTGGCGAAGGGTTTACGATGGGCCATGTGCGGCGGCTGTGCCAAGCATTGGCTCACGCGGTGGTACGGCAAAACAAGGAGAGACAAGGGGTGGTCATTGGCTATGACCGCCGCTTCTTGTCCGACCGGGCGGCGGAGACAGCGGCCGAGGTGTTTGCCGGCAACAACATCACCGTCTTTTTAGTGCCGGAAGATGTGCCCACGCCACTTGTCACCTACATGACGGCCGATTTGCACGCCGCTTTTGGCCTCATTTTCACCGCCAGCCACAATCCGCCGGAGTGGAACGGTTTGAAAGTGTTTCATTCAGACGGATCGCTGCTGCAAACAGCGGAAACCGATCGCATTGAGGCTGAGGCCAATCAGCTAACGGCCGATAATGTCGTCCGCATTGCCCTGGAAGTGGCGCGGGCAGCTCACGTCGTGCGCGAGACGGATTACACCAATCAATACGTGGATGCGGTGGAATCGCTGATTGACATGGCCGCCATTCGCCAGGCCGGGCTGCGGATTGCCATTGACCCGATGTATGGCGTAGGGCAGGTGACGCTGGGGATGATTTTGACTGAAGCCCGCTGCCGCCTGACGATGATCCACACCCACCGTAACCCG
>JAGQGA010000588.1 GCA_020432595.1 Anaerolineales bacterium
CTGCTGGTCAGCCAAACTAGCGGCGTGCCGCTTTTTCTGTTGGGTTCAATGGCGGGTGGCTTTGCCTGGTCTATTGCGGGCGGGGCGTTGGTAAATTATGTGCTGGATCAAGTGCCGGATGAGAACCGGGCACCATATTTGGCGTGGTATAACTTGGCGATACAAACGGCCGTTCTGGTTGGCTCCCTTTCTGCCCCCTTTATTGGCAACGCCATTGGTCTGGCACCGGCTCTCATTTTGGCTGCTGCCGTTCGCTTTTTGTCTGGTGTGCTGGTGTGGCGTTGGGGGTGATCGGTATTCAGTAATCAGTAATCGGTAATCAGTAACCAGTTGTACTGATTACCGATTACTGGTCACAAAGTGGTCGTGAAACGACACTACTGGTTACTTTCAAACAAAGCTATCTTCCATCTCAGCCAGCCGCATCCGCTCAATGCGCCGCTGGATGTAGGGGGAGAAGTAGCCTGCATACCGTTCTTGTAACGCTGGCAGCATCCAGTCGTTGCCCGTAATTTGCCCACGGCAGTTTGCTGCGCCACAGGCACACTCAAATTCGTCATAGGGAGTGGCATCACTCATGGCGTAGTCAAAACAAACTTCTTCGTCGGGGTAGATGTCGCGCATGGCGACGAGGGTAATGGGGCTGGTAAGGCCAGCGTTAGGGTCACAGCAATGGTTAAGATAATCACCAGGTTCAGGGTCGCCATAGGGAACCTGGTAAAGGTCTTCTTCAACCTGTACGCTGTGCATTCGTTCTCTTGGGGAAAGTTGGTAAAAGATGGCTCCGGGGACAATAGCTCCGCCCCACATGACTAAAAGTTCGCCCGCTGGGATAAATTCTTTGGCTATAACGGTGAATTCCCCTTTTTCCGGGCAGGGATAAGCTTCCAGCTTTGGTGATACATAGTGATTGGTTTTGTCATTCATCGTAAAAAGTTCCTCCAGGTCGTTTTTGTCGAAAATTTTTGGTGCGTTTAGACGAAGCCCGTTTAGACGCTGGTTTGGAATCGAGCAGTTGATTCATGTGTGTATCCTCCACATGTGAAACAGTAAACACCAGCGCGGCGCGAAAAACGGCCGTTTGGCGCTGGTCGAAGCATCCCTGCTTCCCGGTTCCAATGAAGGCGAGACGATGACAACGTAGAGGCAGGCAATATGGAAGAACTGAGTAGGGGTGCGGAACGGGGTCAGCGAAGGTCAGCATTGCCGGAGCAATACCTACGCTTTAGCAAACGTCCTGATGCTCAGAATGCGCTCTGGTCGTCAGGTGAATACCTTCACTGATGAAAATGTACAGAGTAACATGGACGTTACTTTGTGCAACTAAGGGAGTATGATATACACTTCCATGTAAAAATCAAGCATTGTTTACGCTGCGTAAACAATTGGAGGTGTGTGTTGTCTGAAATACCGGTAATTGATTTGGCTCCTTATTTTGCGGGAACAGAGGGGGGGAAAACGGCCGTTTCCCAGCAAATTCGTCGTGCCTGTGAAGAAATTGGCTTTTTCACCATTGCAAACCACGGCATTCCACAGGAGGTGATTTTGGCTGCACATACGGCCGTTTCCACCTTCTTTGATTTGCCCCAGGCGGACAAAAACACGGTCATTGCTCCTGGCGGCCTCGGTTACATTCGCGTCGGCGGAGAAAATTTGGCCGCCAGCCTTGACTTAGCGCAAATTACCGATGTCAAAGAGTCGCTCAACCTGATGCTGCCCGTTAGCGACGATATTTGGCCCAACCAGCCAGACAATTTGCGCGGCGACTGTTTGCGCTACTACAAAGCCCTGATTGCCCTCGCTGCCGACCTCATGCGCCTGTTTGCCCTGGCGCTTGACATGCCCGAAACCTTTTTCGACGACAAAATCAACGACCCACGCACCATTTTGCGGCTGCTCAACTACCCTCCGCTGCAAGGCGAAGTACAGGCAGGGCAAACTCGCGCTGGTGCCCACACTGATTACGGTACGCTCACCATTTTGTGGTCGCCCGATTCACGCGGTTTGCAGGCACAAGACCGCAGCGGCCAATGGGTGGATGTAGTGGCTCCGTCGGAGCATTTTATTATCAACATTGGCGATTTGATGATGAACTGGACCAACGACCGCTGGATTTCAACGCTGCATCAGGTGGCTCCGCACCCGGAAACAACGGGCAAACGGCGGCAATCTATCGCCTTTTTCCATAACCCCAACCCCGATGCGCTGATTGAGGTGATAGACACCTGTATTAGTGCTGACCACCCGCCCAAGTACGCCCCAATCTTGGCAAAGCATCATCTGGAAATGAAGATTGCCAAAAGTTTGGGCGAACAAGTGAAATTATAAAACAGCTTCTGGCTGAGGTATCTTTACTTTAGGCCAAAGATGGATTAAGGCTTTAGCAATGGCAGCATGGGCAGTTAGTTGTTTGTCTGTTCTAGCTGTGAGCCTGTGGATGTATCCTTAATTTGCCAGCCTAATGTGAGTATTTGCTCACGTAGTTGGTCTGCTGTTGCCCAATCTCGCCTGTCACGGGCTGCTTGGCGCTGCTCTAATAAATTGAGCACAGTTGCCGTAGGCGTGGGTTGCTGTTTACGAGTGGCTAATGTTTGTTCCCAAACGGCCGTTTTGATGCCCTCACCGTTTACAGGCAAATGCCAATTGCCCAGTTCTGATACTGGAAATGAGGTGTTGGCCGCGAAAATACGGCCGTTTGGCTCATCTTCTCGTAGTAACATCACGCTGCCTTTGCCCATGACCAGACAACATTCGTTTTCCGGGTCTATGACTAACCCAGTGTTTTCATCCAGACCAACAATGGTATGCCCCGAAGGAAGTAATTGGCGTAGCTGCGCAAATCGCCGTTGGCCGATGTAGCAGCGGCTAGTATCTAACTCGTCGCCCCCATCTTGGTTGTTCCAATGGGGGACTATTACCAACGATAATCCAAACATGCGCAAATAGTCGAGACCCTTTTTCCAGTGCAAATCTTCACCAACTTTGTATATCTCGTATACCGGGATGGTGTAGTGGCTAAAAGCCAGCGTGGCCGCACTAGAGAGGAGAAGCGTAGCGCCCAAACGATTTTGGGCAGCAATGATTTCAAAAGCCAGACTGTTTTCAAGCTGCCTGACAGCATAGGTTGGGCTGCCTGGTCCGAGCAACAGCCAGTTGGCTTCAAATAACGGTTGTAGGATGTTGGGGTTGTTCGGACTAAAAGCAGTGCCTTGTTTGCGTGCGGGCACAACTGTGATTGTTGGGTGAAAGTTTTGCAGCCGTTTTTCTAAAAATTGGGCAATTTTGCCAGCTACCTGGTCAGAGTTTGGTTCAAAGCCCGCTGGTGTTTCTAAGATAGCAATCTTAGGTTGGTTGTCTAATCGTTGGGCAATGAGTTCGTGTATTGCTCCGCTAAAAGGAAGCGTTTCGCCAGAGCCTAGCAGTACAATAAGTCCTGGTGTTGTTTTGTTTTGCTTCATCTGAATCGCTACAATAAATAATTGCTGTATCCTTTTTATGATGATCCAATCGTGTAAGGGTAAATGGTGGGATAGGGCTAAAAAACATTATAGCAATGAAACAAGGCGGGGGAAGGTGCAAATTTGCTGGGATGATTAATTTATTTTGGGGAGAGCGTTTTTGCGAGGTGGATAATGAACTGTTGTCAATGTCAGGGAATTGAGCAGGTGTTTGATGA
>JAGQGA010000589.1 GCA_020432595.1 Anaerolineales bacterium
ATTTTGACGGTGCGCGACCCGGATCGGTGGTATGAAAGTGCCCTTGCAACCATTTACCGTTTGGATGAGGTGCTGCCCGTGTGGGTGCGCTGGCTGATGCCCCCGGCGCGCCGTATGTATGAGATGACGCAGGGGGTGATTTGGCAGGGGACGTTTAACGGCCGTTTTGCCGACCGCCAACACGCCATTGCGATTTACAACCGCCACAACGAGGAAGTAAAACGAGTCGTGCCACCGGAGAGGCTGCTCGTTTATCAGGTCAAGGACGGGTGGGAGCCATTGTGCGCTTTTTTGGGGGTGCCGGTGCCGGAAAAACGGCCGTTTCCCCATGCCAATGACCGCACCGAAATGCAGCAATTTATGCGCCAAATCCGGCTTGCCATCCAGATTGGGCTACCCCTGCTGGGTGTGGGGCTTGGCCTGTGGCTGCTGCGCCGCTGGCAACAAAAATAGTGGGACAAGTTGGCAAACTTGCCCTACACGGATCTGAGGAGAAAGAAGATGACATTACAAGCTGCCCATGCCCCGCTGATTGGCATCGCTGCTCGCACGCGCAAAAGCCCCTATTTTGAGGCCACCATGCGCTGGGGGGCGAAGGCATTTACCGTGTACAACCATATGCTCATGCCGCTATGGTATGAAAGCCCACAGGCTGATTATTGGAAGCTGATGACCAACGTGACCATGTGGGACGTGGCTGTGGAGCGGCAAGTCGAGATTACCGGACCAGATGCGGCGCGGCTGGTGCAAACCATGACCCCGCGCAATTTGAGCAAATGCAAGGTGGGGCAGTGCAAATATGTGCCGATTGTGGCCGAGGACGGCGGGGTAATCAATGACCCGGTGCTGCTAAAGCTGGGCGAAACCCATTTTTGGCTGTCGCTGGCCGATTCGGATGTGTTGCTGTGGGCGCGGGGGTTGGCGCACGGGCTGGGGCTAAACGTCACCATCACCGAGCCAGATGTGTCGCCGCTGGCGATTCAGGGGCCGCGTGCCGATGAGGTGGCGGCGCGGCTGCTGGGAGATTGGGTGCGCGACCTGCGCTTTTTCTGGTTCCGCGAGTTTGATTTGGACGGGATTCCGCTGCTGGTGGCGCGGTCGGGCTGGAGCAAGCAGGGTGGGGTGGAGCTGTATTTGCGAAACGGCCGTTTTGGCACAGACCTCTGGGAACGGGTGGCCGAAGCCGGTAAGCCATTTGACATTGCCCCCGCTGCTCCCTCGACCATTGAACGGATTGAAAGCGGGCTGCTTTCCTGGGGCAACGATGTCACTCTCGACGACAACCCGTTTGAGGTGGGGCTGGGGCACTATTGCGACCTTGACCAAGAGGCGGATTTTGTTGGCAAGGCGGCATTGCGCCAAATCTGTGCCGCCGGGTTGACACGCAAGCTGGTGGGGGTAACAATGGGCGAAGTAGAGCAGCCCGGCACGGAACATTGGTGGCCGCTGACTGATGACAGTGGGGAACGGGTGGGCGAGGTACGCAGTGCGACCTATTCGCCGCGTTTGCAGCAGATGATTGGGCTGGCGATGGTGCGTATTGACAAAACGGCCGTTCATACCCCCCTCACCGCCCATGCACCTTGGGGCAATGCCTTGGCTACTATTGCCGCTGTTCCATTTGCAGAGAAGAAATTTTGACAGGATTTACGGGATTTTTCAGGATTAAACTTGAAAATCCTGTCAAAAAAATGAATGTGACAAAGACAAGACGATCTCCCTGGCGAATGCTGCTGCCGGCCGAACATGGGTCGTGGGCGTGGCTATTGGTGCCGTTTGGCGTAGGAACGGCCGTTTCCCGTTCTCTTTCCCTGCCAGTGTGGCTTGTCCTCGCAGGTGCCTTAGCCGTCTTCCTGCTGCGGCAGCCAGCCACCATTTGGCTGCGGGCGCGGCAGGGGAAGGCGGGGAAAACACAGGGGCAAACGGCCGTTCGCTGGCTCATTTTCCTGGGCATCGTGGCCTTGATCTGCTTGCTAGGGGTGCTGGGGCAGGGTCGCTGGCTGCTGTTGTGGCTGCTGCTGCCACCGCTGCTCATTTTGCTGGGCTATCTGCTGGTCGCTCAGCGCCGACCCGCCGACGTGCGCTCGCTGTGGCTGGAATTGGCCGGAGCGGCCGTGCTGGCCTTGCTCGCCCCTGCTTCTTACACCGCCGCTACTAATCGGCTGGACACGACGGCGTGGCTGCTGTGGGGGCTGCTGGCGGGGCAAAATGTACTCGGTGCGCTTTACGTCCGGCTGCGAATTGCGGATACGCATAAACGGCCGTTTGTCCGTCTGCCCACCCTCCTCATCCACTGGCTCGCCTTTGGTGCGACCATTCTCTTGTGGTGGCTCAACTTCATCCAGCTTCCCGCCCTGCTCCCCTATCTCTTCTTTGCCCTGCGCCTTGCCTGGGCATTTCCCCAACCCCGCCCCGTTGCCAACATTAAGCGGTTTGGCCTGCTGGAAACGGCCGTTGAACTGCTGGGCGGGCTGTGTTATGTGCTGGGCATGATGAATTGAGAATGGCGAATGCTTTTATTCCCCATTCTCAATTCTCCATTTCCAAATCCCCCCGCTTGACGTATTATTCCCCATGCGTTATTCCCCCTGGCAGACCCATAGATTGATGCTACAGCCTTGGCACCGCACGCTGGCAATTGTGTTTTTCGCCCAATTTGCCATGACGCTGGGCTTTGGCGTGGTTTTTCCTTTTCTCCCCCTCTACATTGCCGAGCTTGGCTCAAGCACTGGTTTGGGGGTGGAGTTTTTGGCAGGGCTGGTTTTTTCCGCCCAGGCATTTACCATGATGATCTCCTCCCCTATCTTTGGCGTGCTGGCCGACCGCACCAGCCGCAAGCAGATTACGGGGTGGGGGATGTTTGGCGTGGGGCTGACCATGCTGATGATGGGGCGAGCCAATTCGGCCGAGGAGCTGATTTTTTGGCGGGCCATGCAGGGGGTGGTGGCAGGTGGTATTTCGGCGGCAACGGCGCTGGTGGCGGCGGCGGTACCGCGCCAGCGGGTGGGGTTTGCGCTGGGGTTGGTGCAGGTGGCACTGTGGGCCGGGGTGGCGGCGGGGCCACTGCTGGGCGGGGTGCTGGCCGATGCGCGGGGATACCATTTTCCGTTTCAGGTAACGGCCGTTCTCATGTTCACCGCCGGTATATCCGTGCTGCTGGGCATTCGGGAGCCGGTGGTGGGCGAGGAAGCGGGGGGAGAAACGGCCGTTTCTCCCCGCCCCAGCTTGTGGCGCGAATGGTGGCGATTGCTCACCACCGTCCCCATGCCCATCATCTTCACTCTACGCTTTATGGTCGGGCTGGGCAACATGATCATCAGCCCCATCGCCCCGCTATTTATCATGTCGCTGCTGCCCAACAGCAGCAACGCCAACACGCTCACCGGGCTGGTGTCGGGGGTGGGCGGGGCGGCAAGTACGATAACGGCCGTTTATTTTGGCCGTTTGGGCGACCGCATTGGTCATCGTACTATTTTGCTGGTTTGTGCTGTCGCCGCCGGGCTGTTTTACTTGCCCCAGGCGTGGGTGACAACGGCGTGGCAGCTTTTGCTGCTGCAAGCGTTGACCGGAGCCGCACTGGGCGGCATGATTACCGCCATCGCCGCCCTGCTGGCGCAGCATTCTGACGCGGGGGACGAGGGAAGCATTTATGGGCTGGACAGCTCCGTTTT
>JAGQGA010000058.1 GCA_020432595.1 Anaerolineales bacterium
CGACCACACCCAACAGCTTGACCCGGCTCGTATGGTATCTGGGGGTGTGGGGTGGCAGGTATTGTCGGCCGGTTGGGGCAGCGGCGGCGGTGGGGTTTGGCTGTTGCCGTCGCATTGCCACGTCTGCCGGTACCACCACAACGTTTGGGCGTAATTGTAGATAGTGATGGGGCTGCTTGGGTCGTGGCTAGTGGGGTCGTCATAAACGTGGGCGGCGGGGGTGCTGTCCTGGCAGCCCAGGATGGCAGTACTGTATTGGAGGAAGGTAGTGAGTTGGGTCTGCTGTTGCGTGGTGAGCTTGGCGGGGGAAACGGCCGTTTTCCACTGGGTATGGTTGTAGAAGCTGGTCAGGGTGGCGGTAACGGCCGTTTGCCGCTTTCCGTCCGTTAGGCCTAAGGCCAGCGTCACGACGGCCTCGTAATCGTGCCATTCCCAGTTGTAGGGGTAGGCAAAGCTGACTTGGTGAACCCGGGGGTGTGGCGGTGATGTTTTGGCTTCAACTGGCTGGCTGCCAAGCAGCAGGAACAAGAAAACAACGGATGCGGTTTGTTTCATCAAGACTCCTTTTCTTAGATGACTGGCCTGGGAAAATGAGTGTTTGTTGATATATTTTAGCACGCCTGTTCTGTTTTTGTATAATGGGGTGGCTTTATCATCTGTTTCACACAATCGCTGAGGGGTTGCTCAGATTTTGAACCGCAGAGAGCGCGGAGGACGCAAAGAAAGAGAAGGAGACAAGTTGAATCTTCGCGCCTTTGCGCCTTTGCGTGAAATTCTCTGACAGACTGCTCTCAGCTTATTGGTGGTGCTTTCTCTTGGTGGGACAAGCCACAATCACTACACGTAGTATCTTTTTGTTTGTTCGGCGGCCAAACGGCCGTTTGTCGGTTCCTGACTGGCCTGCTGGCAGGCGGTCGGTTGGCTGTTGGTTTGGTTGTCCATGGGCAGGATTTGGCCTTGGGGTTGACCCCATCATTGACCCTATTGGCTGAATCCTGCCCCGGAGGGTTGGCTCTGGATGCGTCTGTTGGTGACGGGCAAGACGCGCTCGGGTAAGAGTAGTTTTCTCCATCTCTTTCTGGCTCATGCGCTGCGCTGTCGCTGGCGGCAGGTTATTCTGCTGGATGGCAAGGGGGTGGAGCTAACTCCCTATCGGGGACAAACGGTGGTGTCGGCACTCAATGGGCAGGCGGCTGCGGTTCACTATGCGGGGCCGAATGCGCTAGATAAGTGGGAGTTGCTGTTGGCGGATGTGTCTACGGGGCTGGCTCACCGCTTTGCGACGCTGCATGAGCGGGGGCTGCGGGCGGCTGATGTGGCTGACCCGCGTGTGCTGCTGGTGATTGATGAGGTGCAGGTGGGGTGTCGGGATGCCCAGCATGGCAAGGGGATTAAGCAGGCGTTGACCCATATTGCGGAGCAGTCGGCGGCGTTGGGGGATGTGGTGGTGCTGACGTGCCAGCGGGAGCAGAACAGCTTGCCGCCAGCGGTGCGCTGGAACTGTAATGCGCGGCTGCGGATGTTGGGGCATGGCTATTTTAACTATCTTCCTGACGGCCGGCCGCAGTTGTCGGGGCGGCTGCCGTATCGCACGCCGGAGGAGGTGTTGGGGAGGCTGTCGGAGCCGCTGCTGGGGGAAACGG
Organism: Anaerolineales bacterium; assembly: GCA_020432595.1. The sequence goes on from JAGQGA010000058.1 coordinate 1,644, forward strand.
CCGTTGCGGCGGACAATTTGCTGGCGGTGTTGGGGGTGGCTCATGGGGATGACCAGGTGACGGAACGGGCAAATGCGACGCTGTATTTGGGTGGCGATGGCTGTGGCAAGACGTATGCGCTGCAGCAGCATCCCAGCCCTGGCTGTGTACGGCGTGTCTATGTGGATCTTCAGGATGCTCATCGGAGCTGGCTGAGCGATATTGTGGAGCAGTGTGGGGCGGCGGTGCCGCCTCGTTCGACGGTGGCGCAACTGCAGGAGTTGGCGGCTTTGGCGGTACGGGCGGAGCCAACGGCGTTGTTGCTTGATAATGTGGATACGGCACCGATGAAGGCACGGGCTTCGCTGATGGGGTTGATTACGGCAGCAGCGGTGGTGGCGCTGGCGGCGCATCCGCCGGAAACGGCCGTTTTGCAGCGCAAGATTCACCCGTTTATTAGCCGTTGTCGGGTGGTGCGGCTGGCACCTTTGTCACCAGAGGCGGCAACGGCGTTGGCCGATGCCTCGCTGCCCGAAACTATTCCACACCGGCGGGCGACGCGGCGGCGGATTGTGACGATGGGGCAGGGTCATCCGGCGACGATTGTGGCGCTGTGTCATCAGGCCAAGGAGGGGACGCTGCCGGAGCTGCGTCATTTGGAGCATACGCCACGGCGGTTTAATTTGGTGTGGGTGCTGCTAATTCCGGTGATTGTGCTGCTGCTGGTTTGGCGCTATCGGCTGGACAGCTATCTGGCGAGTGCGCTGCTGATTACGGCATTGATGCTGCTGCGGCCGCTTATCTATCGCAGCGTCCGTCAGACGACGTAGTGGCTTGTTGGAGGGGTTCAAATGGGACGCGGACAAACGCGAACGAACGCGGATGGGGGTGAATGAATACGGGTTTTTTTAGCCTTTATTGGCAAAAAGCGGTCATCTGAGTGTTGCGTGTGTTTTCTGGGTTTGTGTTGCCAGAACGGTAAACACGGATAGAAGGAACACGAATCTCCATTATTTTCATCTGTGTTCTTTCGTATCCGTGTTTACGGCACTGCTTATTGGGGGCACAGACGTGTCATGATGAGGACATGAATGAGGTGTCAGTTGCTCAACAAACGGCCGTTCCTCCCATCAGCATTCGTTTGCCCATCTCCCCTACCAACGACAGTGCTCCCTTCTATGCCCAGTTATTCCCGCACACAACTGCTTTCTCCACAAATAGGAGTTTCCACTATCACTTACAAACGGCCGTTCCTAGCTCAATCTACAGGTATCTCAGCAAACGGCCGTTCCCCCCACAAACAATGGCTTTCATTCCTACCCTTGTAAATGACATCTCGCCACTTATGGACGATTGTTCTGGTTCACAACGGTTTTACCTACAACTAGGGTTCCTTTTGCCACGACTGCCAACGGCCGTTCTTGGCTCAATTTATGCGTGTCTCGGCAAACGGGCGTTTGCCCCACAACCAAAGCACTACCCCCACAGCCTTACCAAACAGCCACATACCCACGTACCGCTACACCCAACCCACCACACCCCACTCCCCACTCCCCACCATTCTTCCACCCCCCTGCCCCCCTGCTCCTCATCTCCCCTGCTCCCCTGCACCCCAACAGGCTCCAGACAAAAAACGCCCTTAGGGAGCGTGCAGCCTGTTGGGGTCGCTAGATAATGCGACGGCTATTCAACGCTCAGGGACCGCTTATCCACCTTATGGCAGGGCTGCTAACACCTGTCTGGTTCTACAGTTGGCAGGCGGAACGGCCGCAGCTGGGGGTGCTGCTCTTGGCGGGGTTCTTTGCTTTGCTGCCGGATGTGGATTCGCAGGCGTCGGTGCTGGGGCGGCTGCTGCCGTTTCTCAGTCGGCCGCTGGAGCAGCGGTTTGGGCATCGGCAGGTGACGCATTCGTTGCTGGCGTTGGTACTGGTAGGTGGGGTGACGTGGGCAGTGTTTGGGGCAGGTTGGTGGCTGCTAACGGCGGCGTATGGGTCGCATTTGTTGGTGGATATGCTGGTGGGGTTTGTGGGGGTGCCGCTGCTGTGGCCGAACCAGACGCGCTTTTATCTGATTCGCCTGCGGCCGCTGTCGCTGCAGGAGTTGGGGTTGGGGGTGGTATTGGGTGGCTTATTACTGCTGCCACTGCGGCCGGCAGGGCGGGAGTTTGCCACGGGGTTGCTGCCGCAAGAGGATTTGGTGATTCAGCCGACACCGTCGCCGACAGCGACCGCGACACCCACGGCCACGCCGCAGGTGGTGGTGGTGGCAGTGGGCAATGTCTATGATTTGGCGGGGGAGATTGTGGTGCAGGTGGGGGAATGGGTGGTGCCGGGGCAGCTGCTGGCGGATTTGGCGACGCAGCGCCGGTTGCAGCGGCCGACGGCGACGGCGACACCGACAGCCACAGCCGTTTCGGAGGCAACCTTGGCGGCAGCTTGGCCGACGGTTGACCCGTGGCGGCTGCGGGCAATTGAGAATGATTTGGAGCTGGCGCAGGCGCATTACCATAGTGTGATTGCTACAGGAACACCGAACCCGACGTATGTGGCGCGGTTGGCGGCTTTTCCGCCGCAGCTGCAGGAGCGGCGGGATTGTGTGGCGCGGGAGGGGGTGGATTCTGACCCTGGCTGGCGTTGTCAGCAGGAGCTGCAGCAGTTGGAGGCGGAGATGGGACATTGGGCGGTATTGGCGCAGCCGAGCCAGCCGGACCCGCTGCTGGTGCAGATTGCCCGTGAACGGTATGACGCGGCGGTGATTGCCTATAACCAGCAAATGGCGGCGTTAACACCGGTGGCTACGGCGACGCCGGTGCTGACGGAGGTGCTGGTAGCAACGGCCGTTTTTCCCCCTACCCCACTGTGCGATACGGCCATTTGTCTCCCAGCCCATGACCCCACAGTAGTGCGCTCACTCATTGCCGGGCAGGTCATTGCCATTGACATTGCTACCATCCGGGGCAACGCTGCCACCGTTAACATTTCGATTCGTTTGGATAGTAGCCACAATGCGGCTCCCCCTGAAGGCAAAGAAAAAGTCCCACAAAATGCGGTTGGCATTACTACGAAGGCGCACACTCCCACTCCCCAACTCTCTACTCTCTACGCCCCCACACCACCGCTCCCTGTCCTTCCTTTACCCCTGCTACCCAGCCCCCCTGCTCCCCCGCTCTCGACCCATCTCATTCCCGCCACCGTGCAGCGGGTCATTGACGGCGACACCATTCATGTGCATCTTGAAGCTAGCACAGAAGAAACGGTTCGGTTGCTCGGCGTAGATACACCAGAGACGGTTCATCCGAGCAAAGCGGTGGGTTGTTTTGGTCAAGAGGCAAGCCAGTTTACAGCCAGCACTTTGCCCCCCGGCACGGCCGTTTGGCTGGAGCTGGATGAGCAGACGGGGGAACGGGATATTTACGGCCGTTTATTAGCGCATCTGTGGGTTGAGACGAACAGACAAAAGCATCTGTTCAACCTCGACCTCCTCAACCTTGGCTATGCCACCCACAACGATTACGGCAACCCCAGCCGCTATAGTGACCTTTATGCCGCCACCGCTGCGGCCGCCCAGCAAGCAGGCACCGGTCTCTGGTCAGCCTGCCCACAGGAATAACACCTATGCGAAGCAACCTCTTCTTTCAACTCCCCATCCTCCTCCTCACATTCATCCTCTTCCCCTCTCCCCTGCTCCCTCTCTCCCCTGCACCCCTGCTTCTTCACACCCCACTCCCCACACCCCACACCCTACTCTCCACGCCCCACAATTCGTCCTCTCCCCTGCTCCCTCTCCCCCCTGCCTCCTGCTCGCCCTACGTCGCCCCATTGCTCATCTATTACGGCTACACCCAATATCCGTCAGCCCATACCATCGCCTTAACGGCCGTTTTCAACCCCGACGACATCCTCTTTGACCGCACTTTCTACACAGTAAACGGCCGTTCTTGGGTCACCGACCTCATCCCCGGCGATGCGACTTGCCCCGCCCAAATCCAAATGTTCCTTGACTACACCCTTGCCACCCTCAACACGGGCAGACCGCCGTTCCTCTATACCCAGGGCCATAACCTTGCGGCCTACACCGCCTTTCTGCGCCGAACACACCAGCTATGTAGCGAACAGGCCATGCAGCAAACGGGCTGTCGGCTGCGGCATCTCTATTTACCTATACTGCGGGCAGAGAATTGAAAAACGGCCGTTTGTCTCTACAAACGGCCGTTTCAACGATAGGTACACGCCAAAGGTGCAACTCCTATGCGAATAATCTTGATGGATTCATCCGCAAAACCTGCACCTTATTCAAAACCCATCCTTTGTGTTTAGCTGCGCTAGCCACTCCCCCAGCCAGGCCATCGCATCTTCAAACTTTGCCACTGGCAGCATCTTATACCCTGTAATGTCGTACCGTCGATACAACTCTCCATACACGCCCCCATACTCATTCCGCCGTGTCTGCTTGCTTAGTGCCATCGCCACCGCCTTCACCGCCTGCGAAAGTTGACTAGCTTGGGCTTCGGTAACAAACCGTTCGGCATGTCCAAGCTGCGCCTCAATAGACTCCAGCCGTTCCGAATGCTGCTGTAGTTGGCGCGTATGATCCTCTAATTCAGCACGCAGCAGAAGCTGATTGCGTGCCAGTCGCAAAACGGCTTGGGCCATTTTGTAAGCGTTAGCCTCTGGTGTATCCTGCTCAAGCAATGCCTCAAAGGTAGGGTCAGTAGTCAAGCCCCCCATCTGGAATGCTTCATACAACACCCGATAGCATTCTAGCTGGTATCGTACCAAGCGATCCTGAACTTCGGGCTTGACGCGACTGGCCTGTATACCAAATAACCATCCATTCAAAAATTCCAACGGCAAACACAACATGCTAATTTGCCGCGCACGATTTTGTTCTATCCGTGTAACACGGACGTTACTCGCAATTCGGGATAACACTAAATCGCGATTAATACGGTCATTTTGCCCTGTCCAACTCACACCAAGCAATTCACAAATGGGTCTTATTGGCACAAATATCCGTCCATCTTCTAGACGAACGGCCGTTACCTCATCGTCATAAAACAACACCTGCTTTTGTTCAACCGGGGTTAACGCCCTTGCTTCATCCATATCATCCTATCCTACTCATCCAAGGGTGAAATCAGGCGGTTCGTCATCACCTCTTCATATTGCGGCTGCTCGCCTTCACGCATCGCCCGTAAGGCTAAATCAATAGCCCACCGCTCAAATTGCGCCCGTGATGCCACCCGAAAATGAACGCGCCATGCCTCCAGCTCATCCACCTGATCCGGACGCAGCCGCATAGTGCGCTGCAAATAACGGCCATGTGTGATGTACTTACCCGTGTCCGTTGCTTCTTGCACGTCCCGTTTGGAAACAGAGCCAACCGCCCGCTTAAATCGTGGTTTCCGACCGCCACCACTTTGCTGTGATTGGTTCCGCTTCTCGTCCTCTTTTGCCAAATCAGCAAATAAATCATCTTCCATCTACAAACCTCCAGCAAAACACGTTAATAGCTATCACCCCCCTACTTGTATCACTCTATCAACCAGCTTTGCATATGCTTCAGCTGCTTTTGATTCTGGCTCATGCTGAAAAATCGTCAACCCCCCCATTGCCGGGCTTTGGGCAACGGCCGTTAATTTTGGCACCGGTTCCGCAATCAAACGATGCCCATACACTTCTTGCAATTGCGCCAACATTTCAGCCGTTAACGTATGGCGAACCTCTGCCTTTGTTGGTATCAACGTCAAAATTCTAATCTTTGCACCAAACTGCGTTCTATCCTCCTGAATATCCCGCGTGTGGGAAGCCGTTTGCGCCACACTATGGTAATCAGGAATCACCGGCACAATCGCATAATCAGCAAACTTATGAATAGCTGTCCGCAACACCCCCAACGTTGGGGGGCAGTCAATAATGATATAGCGAAAATGAGTCTTAAGCGGTTCGAGTGCCTCAAGAAAGACATCATCAATTTCCTTGATTTGCGCCTCAGCAACCGCACGCTGTCGTGCATTGGTAATCCGCTGCGCCAGTTCCGCCATCGCCCCATTATCACGAAATATCTGCTCCGCCACGGTCGGCAACTTGTCACTTGCCGGAATTAAATATAGATTCGAACGATCATACACATCCGGCTTGTCATGTGCTGAGATAATATTTTCCCGCAACCCACTCTTGCCTATTAGTAAGTTGCTGATGCACCGATCCCCCGGAACCAAATCAAGCGCCCTCGCCGCATCCCCCTGCGGATCTGTGTCTACAATCAAAACGCGCTCCCCGTTGGGGCGAATGCGCCTTGCCAACTCATCGGCCAACGTAACGGCCGTTGTCGTCTTCGCCACCCCACCCTTTCGGTTCTCCACAGAAATCACAATGCCCATCTATGCAGAGCCTCCTTTTTCCTATTTGTGTACCAATGATTGCCATATGGACTTCATATGAAGTCCATATGGTATACCATAGTACATGAAATACAATTTTTGACAATAGCAAAACACACCGCGAAAAAAATTTTCTTGTTTTCTCTTAGAAAGGCTCTCAAAAACGGCAGAAGATTGCCTGCAGGCAATAGGGTAGGGAGGTGAAAGCAAAAACCAAGCAAACGCAACTTCGCATAGTATTTCACAGAAAACACAGATACTGCATGCCCAAATACTTCACGTCCCATGCCCAAAGCTGCTATCATTCCCCCATGACCCAATACGCCCTGTTCAAAAACATCATGATCCCCATGCGCGATGGGGTACGACTGGCGAGCGACATCTATCGGCCGGTAGATAAACATGGCGAGCTGGTGACCGACCCCTTGCCCGTCATTCTGGTGCGGACTTCCTACAACAAGGAAGGGCTGTGGCTCACCGATGAAGTGGTGGATGGTTTTGTCCCCTATGGCTACGTGCTGGTGTTGCAGGATTTGCGCGGTCGGCACCAGTCAGAGGGGATGGGGCAATATTTCCATGTGGTCAACCCCACTGCCGGTCTGGATGGCTATGACACCATCGAATGGCTGGCAGCCCAGCCGTGGTGCAATGGGCGGGTAGGCATGGCGGGTAGCTCCCATTTGGGGTTGGTGCAAACCCACGCTGCACTTTACCGGCCACCCCATCTGGCGGCTATCTGGCCGGATGTTAGCCCAACCAACAGCTATGCCCACCAGGTGCGGTGGGGTGGGGCGATGCAGCTTCACATGTTTGGGGCGCTGTTTCTCCATGCCCATGATGCCCAGGAGCTGCGTGATGACCCAGAGGGAGCAGCCTATTTACACCGAGAAATGGAGCGGCTGCGGACATGGATTGACCGCACGCCGTTTCGCCTGGGGGAAACGCCGCTGCGGGTGGTGCCACATTTGGAACAAACGGCCGTTGATTACTACACCCGTGGCAGCTATGACGACTACTGGGCACAGGAAGCCAATGATTTTACGGCGCAGTTTCACCGCCATGCCGACATTCCCGGCACCTACAGCAGCGGCTGGTATGACCCCTATGCCATTGCTGTGACTGATTATTACGCCCAAATGTCGCAGCAAAACAAGTCACCACAGCGGCTGGTTATGGGGCCGTGGACCCATGGCGGGCTGCGCGGCGGGCTGACCTATGCGCTGGACGTGGATTTTGGGGCGGCATCGGCCTGGGGGTTTGACCGCTACAACCAGGAGCGTCGCCGCTGGTTTGACCGCTGGCTAAAAGGGGCAGAGACGGGGGTAGAGGAGGAGCCGCCGGTACAACTATTTGTGATGGGGGGCGGCAGTGGGCGCAAGACGGTGGCAGGCAAGCTGGATCATGGGGGTCACTGGCGTAGTGAGTGGGAGTGGCCGCTGACGCGGACGCGCTACACGCCATTTTATTTGCAGCCGGGTGGGGGATTGGGGGAGGAACGGCCGTTAACCACTTCCCATCTCAGCTACCAGGCCGACCCCGACCATCCGGTACCTACGGTAGCGGGGACGGTGACGGGCTTTTTTGAGCTGCTGCCGCTGGGGGAACTGGCTGAGGGGATTAGCGTGCAGCACATTCCGCTGCGGGCGCGGATGCGGAGCCTGGTGCCGGATGGGGCAGCGCATCAGCAGGAGGCAGCGGGAATGGTGGGGGCAAAGCCGCCGTATCCACGTCTGGCTGACCGCCCCGACGTGCTGGTGTTCCAAACGCCGCCGCTGACGCAGGCGGTGGAGGTAACAGGGCCTATCACCGTTCACCTGTGGGTGGCTTCATCGGCGTTGGATACCGATTTTACGGCCAAGCTGCTGGATGTGTACCCACCGAACGAGGATTATCCCGACGGCTATGAGATGAATCTGGTAGACGGCATCATTCGCGCCCGCTATCGTTTGGGCTTTACGGAAGAACAGTTGCTCACGCCGGGAGAAATAACGGCCGTTTCCATCACCTTGCCCCCCACCAGCAATCTCTTTGCCCCCGGCCACCGCGTCCGGCTCGACATCGCCAGCAGCAACTTTCCCCGTTTTGACATCAATCCCAACACGGGGGAGCCGATGGGGCGGCACACCCACACCGTCATTGCCCATAATACCGTCTATTTTGGAGCCGGCTATCCTTCCTGCGTTGTGCTGCCTCTGGTATCATCGGGTTAACAACGTTAATGACTGATTGCGTACTTTATTAAACGAAAGTCTGTGGGGTGACTGATGACTACTTTTGATGAACAATATCCGAATATTGCCTGGTGGGTGCAAGAGGGCTGGATTGAAATCGGGCAGGATGAATACAGCCAATCGTTTATCCGAGTTCTGGATGCGGGTGGGTTGGTGTGGGAAAGTCAAACATCGCACACAACGGTAGCCGATGCGTTGGCAGAGGCGGATGCGGCAATTGAGCAATACGCAGATGAAAATGGGCTTTAACGGCGACACCAGATACCCAATTGATTCAACGGCTGGCAATTGGCCTGCGTGGGCGTGTACATCAGCGGTTTGATTATCTAGCAGTTTGTCGGAGAAGCCAGAATAACATCGTGGATGACGCGAGTTTTGGCGGATTCATACGGATTTTTCTTGTTTTATCCGCGCAAATCCGCTCCGATCCGCGTTGTCCGCGATGCCATTTTCTTTTTCCGACAGGCTCCTAGTATAGGATGCACCAGAAACGGCCGTTTCTCCCTCTCTTCCGCCCACCACTTTTCGCATAGGTGTCAATTGGACGGGAGCGATGTACGCCAATACAATCAAGCTGCCTACAGATGACTGGGACGCATGGGTCATGACGAAGATTCACCGCAGCCTGCACACTGCAATACCCACAGGCCAACCCTGAGTCTTGAAAAGACAGGAATACCCTCTACCCATGAATACACCTTCTCTTACGATGGCCCACTTCCTCAACAGCCTGCGTGACCTGGTTCTCACCGAAACGGCCGCGTACCGCCAACAAATCCACAGTCACTGGCAAAAGCCGCTGCCTACCCGTGTGGCTGATGGCTACGCCATCGAAAACGTTGCTCTCAAAGAAATCCGCCAAGATGGCCTAGTTGAACTGAGTTGCAGCCGCAACACCTCCCGCTTTCGTCCGGGCGATATTCTGTGCCTCAGCCGCAACGACCCCTTTGCCCATGATAGCCTGATGGTCAACCTCGTCGAAGATGAAGAGACCGAGCTGATTATCTCCTGCGAGGAGCCTATCTTATGGGACAAGAAGTTCGAGCAGAGGGAGGGCTGGACGCTGGACATCGGCTTCATTGATTTAAGCGGCTATGTCATTGGCGCTCTGGCCGAAGCGGGTGACAGTCTGGTGGGACGAGAGCGTATTTTGCCGCTGCTGATGGGGCAGTTGCAGCCAGCCATTGACCCCGCCCTTTATGCCCGAGGTCTGGAGATAGGCGAAACCCTGGAACTCAACTGGAGCCAGAGCGAGAGTTTAGCTAATGCCTATGCCACCCATTTGGCCTACTTGGTACAAGGGCCGCCCGGAACGGGCAAAACACGGGTGCTGGCAACATTGGCGCGGGCTTTAGCCAGCGATGGGGAACGGGTGCTTATCTGCTCTTTCACCCATCGCGCCATCAACAACGCGCTCAATGCCCTGGTCAAACAAGACCCGGAAATAGATGCCATCAAAGTTGGGCACCCCATTCAGGCCAACGACCTGCTGGCCGACAATTACGAGACTTTCCATGAATCGCCATTGGCTGACAAGCGTGGCGGTTATGTGATAGGTGCCACTCCTTTCGCCACGCGCACGCAGCGGCTGGGCAGGGTAGAGTTTGACACGGTGATTTTTGATGAAGCCAGCCAAATCACCCTGCCATTGGCGGTGATGGGCATGTTGGCTGGCCACAAGTACATCTTTTTTGGTGACCAAAAGCAGTTGCCACCGGTGCTGACCTCTCGCCTGACGGGTGGGGCGCTGCGGGATTCTGTTTTTGGGTACTTGGCTAACAACAATTTTGATACGATGCTGACAGAAACATACCGGCTCAATGAGGCGTTGACCGCCTGGCCTAGTGAGCAGTTTTACGAGGGGCTGCTGGTCTCTGTTCCCGCTGCCGCACACCGCCAAATCGAATATCCTTCACCCCCCAGCCGCTTAACGACCATTCTCCAGCCCGACCAGCCCAAGGTGTTTTGGGATTTAGGGCATCACAACAATACCGTTTACAGTCAAAAAGAAGCCTTTGCCGTGGTAGACCTCATTACCACATTGCTGGCCTGTGGTTTTGCCGCCGAGGAGATTGGGGTCGTGGCTCCTTACCGGGCGCAAGGCCGCCTGATTCGCAATCTGTTGCAGCAGTTTGTGCCAGAAACGGCCGTTCGTCGCCAAATCATCGTAGACACTGTAGAACGAATGCAGGGGCAAGAACGTGATCTCATCATCCTCTCCTTGACGACATCTAACCCCGGTTTTGCCGCTAACGTCGGCGAATTCTTCTTCCAGCCAGAGCGGCTCAATGTAGCCATCACCCGACCGCGCAAAAAGCTCATCATTGTTGGCAGCCGCTTCATCCTCAACACCCAAACGGCCGATCTCGATCTGCAGGCCAATATCAATCTACTGGAGAATCTGTTGGCAAGCTGCACCACCATTTCCCATAGTCGTGTTCTTTCACCCCAAGTATGGGAACAGGAATGGTAACCATATGGCTCAACTTATCCCCGCCATATCGCCGCCAGGCTCACCGCCGGAACTGACTCGCCTGTCACAACTGTTCAAACGGTTGCCAGAGACCATGGTGATTAGCCAACGGCTGCCAGCCCTGCATGGGGTCGGGCCAGATTTCTTGTTTATTGAGGGGGAGCGCGTTCTGTTAACGGCCGTTTCCCCCGCCACACCCCAAGATATCCACCGCAGCCAGCAGCCAGACCTCTTTAGCCAAGCTGGGAGTAGGGTGGGGGAGGCTGAGGAGGGACGGCTGCAAACGTTTGTAGAGTCATTAGATTTAGAGGTCGCTTTGCCAACGGCCGTTTTTTTGCCCAATCTCACTGCCAAGCAATTACAGGCCGTCCAACCCGCTGCTGCCTCATCTCCATGGGTGGGGAAAGAGATGTTGTCACCGGACAAGTTGGCTGCGTGGCTAAACGGCCGTTTTTCCACCGCTACCCTCCTCACACCTGCCCAGATCGACCATATCCGCCAGCAGTTCACGCCTGAAGTCGCTGTCCCTGCTGTCTTCACCGTGCGTCAGCCCATCGAACGGCACACCGAAGCGGGCTTAACCTCATACCTACTCGACTACGATCAGGAACATGCCCTCAAGCTCGATTTGAATCTGCCCCAGACGGGTCACAAAACGGCTCAGGATTTCCAACTGCGCCTGATCAATGGCGTGGCGGGCAGCGGCAAATCTCTCATCGTCATTTACCGCGCCCACATTTTGCGCCGCCTCTTTCCCCACAAATGCATCCTCATCCTCACCCACAACCGCGCTCTCATCCATGACCTGCGCCGCCGCTATGCGCGACTGAGCGATGGTGACCAAGCCGTTGAAATGCAAACCTTTATGGGCTGGTGTCGCCGTCATTGGCCTAAGAGCCAAGCGTGGCGCGACCTGATTCGTTATCAAGACCGCTTACAGTTGGTGACCCAAATCTGGCATGAGCAGTTGCGGGAAACGGCCGTTTCCGAGCAAATGCTGCTCGATGAAATAGATTGGTACAAAGACCGTCTCCTTTTTAGCGAAGCCGACTACCTCGCTGCCGACCGCACCGGGCGGGGTTTTGCTTTGGGCGAATCCATGCGCCAACGGCTGTATCAAGCCATGAACAGCTACCACCAAGCCCTGCAACAACGCCACCTGATGGATTGGGGCGATGTCCCCCGCCAGCTATGGCGCTATTGGCACGAAGGCGAGGTAGCACTGCCCCATTATGACATCATCCTGGTAGATGAAGCTCAATTCTTTGCGCCGCTCTGGTTTGAGGTGATTAAACGCTTACTGACAGATACGGGTCATCTCTTTCTGGTAGCCGATGCCAGCCAGGGCTTTTTGAAGCGGGGGCAATCCTGGTTGGCGAGCGGTTTAGAAGTGCGCGGGCGGGTGCATCGCCTGACCAAGAGCTACCGCACCACACGTGAAATTCTGGATTTTGCCACGCTGCTCTACCGCACACGCTTGCCCCATAATGAGGAGGAAATCGTCGTACCCGACATCCTCGATATGCCGCATGGGGTGCTGCCCGTCGTCATCTCTTTGACCAGCAAACAGGATGAGGTAACGCGGGTGATAAATGAGATTCGGCGGCTGCAGCAACATGGCATTCCCTGGCGGGATATTTTGGTTATCCATGCCAGCCGCGAAGAGACGGCTCATATTACGCTGCGGTTAAATAAGGCGTTTGGGAGAAAAACGGCCGTTGACCCTGCCCACGACACGCCCCACAACCAAATCCGCGTCTGTTCCCTCAACGCGGCCACCGGCCTCGAAAGCCCCATTGTCTTCCTCATGGGCATCCACGACCTATACGAGACGGAACAAAGCATTCGCCTCTCTGAAGAGGAACGCGCCGACCTTATTCGTGACAACACCCGCAAACTCTACATGGCCTGCACGCGCGCCGGGCAGCGATTGGTCATCACCTACGTCGGCTCTCTCCCCACTATTTTGCGCCAATATGATGGCAAGTAAGGATGGTTCTTTGGGAATTCAGGGGGTTGGCCATTTATTGCGTATTGCGTATTGCGTAAATCGCCTCTCAATACGCAATACGTAATACGCCTGAAACCCCGCGAAATCCGAAAGACCCTTAAGGATATCGTCCATTTTTGTCATCATTATGTACCGATCCGCCCCGCACATACGCTTATAATAACGCTGCTTAGTTTAAGTATACAGCATTTAATACACGCTTTTTCCCCCACCCCAACAGAGTTCCCTAATTTGCGCTATACTCTGCCAAGAAATACCAAGTGATTGAATCAATAGAG
>JAGQGA010000590.1 GCA_020432595.1 Anaerolineales bacterium
TGTCGGGGTAGGGTATCTGACGATCACCTACGGGGCATTGCCGTGGATTTCGCTGACGCTGGCGTTTTCTTTTGGCACCTATGGGCTGCTGCGAAAGACGGCAAAGCTGGATGCGCTGGCAGGGCTGTCGCTGGAAACGGCACTGCTGTTTCTGCCGGCCGCTGGCTATTTGATTTGGCTGCAGGTGAACAAAACGGCCGTTTTTCTCCACACCGACCCCATCAGCAACGTATTGTTAATATTCACAGGGGTAGTAACGGCCGTTCCCCTGCTCTGGTTTGCTCTCGGTGCGCGGCAAGTGCCGCTCACCACCATGGGCGTGCTGCAATACGCCGCCCCCACCCTGCAATTCCTCATCGGTGTTTTCCTCTACCACGAACCGTTCACCCACGACCGGCTCATCGGCTTTAGCTTTATCTGGGTGGCACTGGCAATTTATTCGGTGGAAATGGTCATAAACGGCCGTCGGCGTCGTCGGTTGCGGTTAAGCATTGGCGATTAGAGATTAGTGATTGAAGATTGTTGCCGTCCAACTTCAGCCTCCAATCTCCAATCTCAATTTCAGGAGATATTATGACACACGTAGACATTCTCATTACCCATGCTCATCTTTTTACCATGCAGGGAAGCGGCGTGGGGTATGTGGCGGATGGGGCAGTGGCGATTACGGGATCGGCAATAACGGCCGTTTCCACCACCACCGACCTCAAAAACCGCTACACCGCCACCACCATCATTGATGCCACCGACTGCGCCGTGCTGCCAGGGCTGATTGATGCCCACATGCACACACCCTGGGCAGCAGCGCGGGGCGTGGCGCAGGATGTTGCCAACTGGATGCAAAAGGCGTTGTCGCCCTATGGCAAACATATGTCACCCGAGGCCAGCGTCGCCGGAACGCGGCTCAACGTCCTGGAGGCACTCAAGTTTGGCACGACGACCTTTGGTGACTATGCGACCCCGCAGCCGGGCTGGGGGGAGGTGTTTGCCGAATACGGGGTGCGGGCGCGGCTCACGCCGACAATCAACGCTCTGCCCAAGGGGGGGATGGCCGGCTGGAAGGTGGGCGATATTTACCCGCTGGATGAGAAGGTGGGGGCGGCGGCGATTGAAACGGCCGTTAATTTCGCCAAACAGTGGCACGGAGCCGAAAACGGCCGCATCACCGTCATGCTGGGGCCGCAGGGAGCCGACATGCTTTCTGGCGAGCAACTGCTAGAGGTCAAGCGGCAGGCAAAACAGCACGGGCTGATGATCCACCTGCATCTGGCACAGGGCGACCGCGAAATTGACCAAATGGTCAAGCGGTATGGAATGCGAACCCCCGCCTATTTGGAAGAAATCGGCTATCTGGATGACCAGCTCTTGGGGGTGCATCTAACCGAGACCACCGATGAGGAAACGGCGATGATTGCCCGCAGCGGGGCGAGGATGGCACTTTGCTCCGGCAGCATTGGCATCATTGACGGCATTGTGCCGCCTGCCCACGCTTTCCGGCAGGCGGGCGGGCTGGTGGCACTGGGTTCGGATCAGGCGGCCGGTAACAATCTCAACAATATGTTTAACGAGATGAAGCTGACGGCACTGTTCAACAAGATCAAATACCGTGACCCAACGGTGATGCCCGCCTGGGAAGTGCTGCGGATGGCAACTGTTGAAGGGGCGCAGGCAATTGGGCTTGGGGATCAAATAGGATCCCTAGAAGTGGGCAAACAGGCCGACATGATTCTGGTTGACCTGACCGCGCCCAATCTCACGCCGGTGCTAGAAGCTCCCATCCGCAACATTGTGCCAAACCTGGTCTACGCGGTCACGGGGCGCGAGGTGAAGACGGTACTGGTGGCCGGCCGGGTGCTGGTGCAAAATGGCGCGGTGTTGGGGGTGGATGAAACGGCCGTTCGTGCCGCCGCCCAAGCTCAATCCGTCGCCCTCGCCCAGCGCGTCGCCAACGACCCCGTCCACCGCGACATGATCCTGCTAGACGCAATGGCAGCTGGGCAACTATAGCATGACCGCCCCACAACCCTTTTTCGACTGGACAGACCTGCTCTTTCCACCGGCCGAATTTGCCCAGCGGCGGCAGCGATTGGTGGCGCAGTTGCGGGAGCAAGGTAGCGGCGTTTTTCTGACTCCGGCACGGCATGGCTTCTCCAACGGCTTTACCTTTCGCCAGCTTGACGATTTTCTCTACTTCACCGGGCTGGAGCTTCCGGATTCGCTGCTGGCGATTGAAGCAAGTAGCGGTGAAGCAGTGCTGTTTGTGCCAGAAAAAGACGGCCGTTTTTTCAACCCCACCCGCCCCAACGACTTTCCCGGCCGTACCTTGCTTGCCGACCCGCTGCTGGCAGAAAAATCGGGCATTGGGCAAATACGGCCGTTTTCCACACTCACCTCCTATCTACAACAGCAACATGACCCTATTTGGCTCAACCCCGGCCACCCGCGCCCGCTCACTCCGCTTGTCAGCGACTTTCTGCACCACTGGAACCCGGTTGAAGGGCTGATTTTCCACTTGCAGCAGCAGTTTCCCCAGCTTCATCTCCGCAACGGCTATGCCGCCGTTGCCCGCCTGCGGATGGTGAAGTCGGCGGCGGAAATTGGGGTGATGCGGCGGGCGTGTGAGATTACCTGTGAAAGTTTGCGGGAAACGGCCGTTTCCATTCGCCCCGGCGTGGATGAACGGACGCTGGAAGGGGTGTTGGAAGCGGGTTTCAAAAAACGGGGCGCGCAACGGCTGCCATTTGCCTCCATCATCAAATCTGGCCCTAATGCGCTGTGGCCGTGGCGCATTTTGGCCGCCCACTACAACCGGCGCAACCGGGTGATGCAGCCGGGTGAATTGGTGGTGTTTGACGTGGGCTGTGAATTAGATAGCTATGTCAGCGACATGGGGCGCACCTTCCCTGTATCAGGCCGTTTCTCGGCGGCGCAGCGAGATGTGCTGGACATGCAGTTGGCGGTGTTGGAGGGGATGATAACGGCCGTTAAACCTGGCCGCACCTTGGCCGACATTCAAGCCGTGGCCGACACGCTCATTCCACCCGCCGCCAAGCTCCACATGCAGGTTGGCTCCTTTTTCGGCCACCATATTGGGCTGTCGGCCGGTGACCCCATGCTGTTGGATGCGCCATTAGTACCGGGGATGGTCATCACCATCGAGCCGTGGTATTACAACCACGACAGCGGCATTGCCACTTTTTTGGAGGATGTGGTGCTGGTGACAGAAACGGGGTTTGAAAATTTGACAGATGGAGTGGGAAAAACGGCCGTTTTGTTTGAAGAGTTATGTACCCAACAACACTAACCATTTTTGCATGGAAAGCACAGTCCTGAGCAATCTTGCAAACCCTGTCCAAAGATTCCCATAAAAGCAAAAAGCCCCCTTTCGGGGGCTATCAGATAATGCCGAGCACTGTGAGAGGGGGTGACATTACCCTGAACTCGACTAGGTTGTTCCAGTCGCGTTTCTCTCGTGCCAGTTTTGGGGGGAGGAGTTCCCACAGTGCTTACCTAGACGAGTCTAGCGTAGAGATTAGCACAATTTTGACCCAATGTCCAGTACTTTTCCATTAGAATTGCATAAAAACGCAGGTTTTCGCAGAAATTCGCACATTTTTACGAATTTTGTAAGGTATCTAAACGCCAATTTGGGGGCAAATC
>JAGQGA010000591.1:0-300 GCA_020432595.1 Anaerolineales bacterium
CGAATGTTGGATAATTTACTGGCGAACGCTTTGAGGTTCTCTCCTACAGGGGGTACGGTAACGGTGCGTTTGGGTGAGGTGAATGAGCCAGCCACGGGACTTGTGCGGCGGATTCAGGTGGTGGATGAAGGGGCAGGGATTCCGGAAGAAGAACGGCGCAATGTTTTTGACAAATTTAAGATTGTTTCGCTAAAACGGGAAGGGTTATCTCAAATTGGACTGGGGCTGGCACTGTGCCGCATGGTAGCAGAGGCACACGGTGGGCAAATTTATGTCATGGCCAACGAACCGCACGGGGCT
>JAGQGA010000591.1:329-3645 GCA_020432595.1 Anaerolineales bacterium
CGAGATAAGAAACGGCCGTTTTCTGTAGAAAACGGCCGTTTCTTATCTCGTTAAAATTCAGCCGACCTTAGCCGCCAGCCAACACCTGCAGCCCCTGGAGTGCCGCCTGTTTGGTAATTTCATACCACGCCCCTGGCAGCAGACCCAGAACAAGGGTAGCAAGCACGGTGAGCGCAACGGCCGTTAACAATGCCGGTTTTGTGTGCAGTTCCCCCTCACCATCATACATATACATCAGGTAAACCACCCGCAGGTAATAGTAGCCCGACACGACGCTGGTGATGACACCTACCACCGCCAACCACACCAAACCCGCTTCCAGCGTCGCCCGGAAGACAAAAAACTTGCCCGAAAAACCACCCGTCGGCGGAATCCCCGTCAGCGACAGCATAAAATAGGCCATTGCTAGGGCCAACAGCGGACTGCGCTTGGCAAGCCCTTTGTAATCATCCAGCATCACCCCTTCACCCAGCTTGCGCTCGGCGGCAATGGCAATGGCGAAGGCACCCAGGTTGGTGAACAGATAGGCAAACATATAAAACAGTGCCGCGCTTACCCCATCGGGGCTATTGACGCTGGCGGCCACGGCCATCAAAATGTAGCCAGCGTGGGCAATGCTCGAATAGGCCAGCATTCGTTTGATGTTGGGCTGTACAATGGCTACCACGTTGCCGATGATGAGGGTGATGGCGGCAATGACGGCTACGGCTGGTACCCATGTTTGCCCCAGTGAGCCAAAAGCCGAAACAAAAACGCGCAGCATGGCGGCAAAACCACCCACCTTGGCCCCTACCGACATAAACGCCGTCACAACCGTGGGCGCACCTTCATACACGTCGGGTGTCCACATGTGGAAGGGGGCGGCGGCCACCTTAAAGCCAAACCCCACCAGCATCATGGCAACCCCAGCGAGTGCCAACGCGCCACCATTGCTCACGCCAGCGAGTACGGCCGGCAGTGCCGTTGAACCAGTTGCCCCATAGGTGAGGGCGATGCCAAAGACAAAAATGGCGGAGGAGAAGGCACCGAGGAAGAAATATTTCATCGCTGACTCTTCCGACTCCGGGCGTGGGCGGGACAACCCAGCCAAAATGTAGAGGGGAATAGACAGCACTTCCAATGCCAGGAAAACCAGGATCAGGTCATTTGCCATGCCCATCAGCATCATGCCGCTGAGAGAAAAGAGCATGAGCATGTAATATTCAGACCGGTTTAGCCCTACTCGTGGCAAGTAGTTTACTGAAATGAGGACGGTGAAGAAACCCGTGAGCAAGAAAATGACGTTGAGGAAGGTGGCAAAGTTGTCGAGGATGACCATGGGGGAGCCGCCTTCGGGGGTGAAGGTGGTATGGGTTTGACCCCACAGCCCGACAGTTTGCAGAAATGCCAGTGCTAAAACGATGATGGCTAGTGTCGGTGCCCATTGCTTGACGCGCTCCTCAGCCATAAACAGCTCTAGCAGCATAAGCAAGGCACCCCCTCCTGCCACAAGGAGAACGGGCAAAACGATTAAGATGTTGATGGTGGGTGTTACAAACTCCATAATCTCCAACTCTTCTATGTTCGATCAATTTTTCACAATGGTATCACAAAGGCAAGGGATTGCATACCGTTATTTCAAAATGTAGTGGGTACCACGCTTGGAACCGATTTTGAGCAGCAGCCCCGATTCAACCAGGTCTACAAGGTCGAGGCGCAGGGTTTCAGGGGAGACATCGGGGCAGAGGTTTTGGTAGTCGCGGTTGGTGATGCTGCCGTTTTCGCGGATGAAGGTCAGGGCGCGAGCCTGGCGTTCGTTCATGTTGCGCGTCCATTTGGGGGTAAACGGCCGTTCCTTCTTATTATTCAACGTCACCGTAAACGAATAATCGGTTGCCCGAAACTGCGGCGGTGGGTGCCCATACTGCACCATTTCCTCAATCATCTGGTCAATCCCCAGCCCCAACTCCTCAATATAGCCCCATTGAAACAGCCCATTGACCAAACGCGGATTGCGCGAAAAATGCTCCTCCACCAAATTATCCAGCGTCATATAGCCCGGCAACCCACCGGGGCTGATAATTTCCAGCCGGTCGGCATACATCCGCAGCTCAATACGCCGCCCCTGGATGCGGTAATCGCGGTGGCAAACGGCATTGACCAACGCCTCGCGCACGGCAAAGCGGGGGTACTCGGTCAGCTCTTCCCGTTCCAGCTTGTTGACCGTTGCCCCCACCCGCATTTCCTCAAACACAATATTCCAGGCGCGTTCAATAATTCGCGCTACTGGCCCCGTTAGTTCGGCGCGCCGACCATAGCCAATCCCCCCATCCTCCCCTCGCGGCTCGGTGCCGGGGAATTTGACAAACACCACGCCACTTTGCGGGAAAAACATTTGCGGGTTTTTGCCAAAAAGCAGGATGCCAGTGGTGGTCGGGTTGCCATCGCGGTCGGTGGCACCAACGGCAAAGAGCATTTCCTCGGTAGAGTCAACCTTGGCACTGCCGCGTCGTTCCCGCCGATCCAGATAGTCGCGGATGACATCCTGATCCAGATCAGAAGGTTTGGCTCCGGCGACAACCTGGGTTTCAAATTCGGCTGAGTTTTTGCTGGCGGCCAGGGTGCGAATTTCGCTGCCAGAGAGGGGGCGGTTGAGAGAACTGCTGCGAACCAGCACCCGCCCATCGTGCAGGCTGTGTAGTTCGGTGCTGCGGGCAACATTGATGCCAATGAGGTTGCCGTCGGCAGTTTCCACGGGCTGCCAGCGGGTGGGAACGGGGGGGCGGCAAAGGGTGGCGGCTTCTTGCAGGGCGGCTTCGGCTTCTTCTTCCCAAACGGCCGTTAACGGCCGTCCGCGCTCATCCACCCCCAGCACAATTAGCCCCCCATCCCCATTGGCAAACGCAATCAAATGCTCGGCTAATGTTTGGGCGTTGGCCGTGGGTAAATAGGCAAGCCGTTGACCTGGTTTCTGCCGCAACATTTCAGTAACCAGTAATCAGTCATCGGTAATCAGTGTTCAGTACTGATTACCGATGACTGATTACTGTCTACATCCCTTCTCCAATCGCCGCCAGCGCCGCTCCCACAATCCCCGCCTTGTTGCGAAGCTGGGCGGGCTGGAGTTCGGCGCGAACTTTGATGTAGGGGAAAAATTCCTCATACTTTTTGCTCACGCCGCCGCCGACGATGATCAAATTAGGTGAGAATAACTTTTCGATCTCGTTAAAATAAACGTTGAGTCGGCCGCCCCACGCTTCCCAAGACAAATCTTCATTGGTGCGAACGCTGCTGGCGGTCACATCCTCGGCATCTTGCCCTAGGGGCTGGCCGGGCA
>JAGQGA010000592.1 GCA_020432595.1 Anaerolineales bacterium
ATTTGTGCCACCATGCTTTTTCGGAAATAAACGGATCTTCAGCTTGCTCGCTGGCACGCTTTAGCTCAACCTCAATAAGATTTGGAGGACGGAATAATTCTTGCATAAATCGTTATGACCCTTGGTGCATTTGGGTGTTTTGTGAGCGATAAACATGCTGAACAGTTTGATAAATTTCTTGCCCATTGCTTGCCTGGTCGTGGCGTATTTTTGCGGTTGCTTGGGTAATGAGGCCGTCAAAGGTGGGCGATTCCTCAGGAAATGAGGCGTTGCCGCAGTGCAGGTTGATTTGTAGTTCTTGGGAAACGGCCGTTTGAATACGCTTGATGAGCAGTTCTGATTCGTTGGCATCTACTTCGGGACAGAGGATGACAAAACGGCCGTTTTTCTCCTCCAACACCATATCCATCAGCCGCAACTGCTGCCGCATTGCCTTAGCCAACTTATTCTTTGTATAACGGATCGATAGCGCCTGCTCAATATCTTGCACAGCCTGGTTAAATGATGTCTTTAGCGACCCCGCTTCCGGTTCTGCGACAATGATGCTCATTGGGCGATGGTAGTGACGGCTACGCATTATCTCAGAGTTAATTGCCTCTCGTGCCTCATCAACCAGCTTGATCTCCTCCTTAAACAGCAAACTCTTAACGCCAATTTCTAATTCAGCTGCATTGTTAACCAGCCGATGGGCGTAAAAGAGAAGGATGATGATAAAGCTCACTTCAGTAATCGTGACAGAGGAATATGCCCCACCCCAAAGTGGGTTTTGATCAACAAACAAATTAAAGAAAACGATTTTGGTAATAAAGTAAAGTAGAAGCCAAATGGCAATGGGTGTAATGGGAGCCGCCTGCCAAAAGGTGGGCACAAAAATGACGGAGAAGACGGCGAGAATGGTGAAGGTGTAGACGAAGGATTGAATATCCAGGACGTTTTGCTGGCCTAGCAAATCAATGCGCTCGATGTTAAAAAACAGCGTGAGCGCCAGCAAAAATAGAAACAGATAATAACGGAAACGTCTCACAAACTTATCCTTTTGCCAATACTGCGTGTTGTTAGATGCCCAAAATTACTTATACGTTTCCACACAAATGGCGGATTCCTCTTGCCTATACTTTTGTTAGTTTACTTCAGCTATCTTACGTTCTATATTAACCAAACTGCTGCTGATTGCAAGGGGTTTATAGAATATCAATATGACTTTTGTACTAAACATTAACCAAACGAGGTAAAATTTGTGGGAAAAAGATCATCCGATGCTTGCTATATGCCCCAAATGTACCAGTACTTTGCGCCTATCATGTTCTACTAAAGCTGGGGTAAAAAGATGGTGTGGGGAGGCTAAACAAGACTTGGCACTTGGACAAAGTGCGCTTTGTTCACAATCGTCCAGAAATCAGTTCGGCAAAAAGTTCAACTTCTCAGAAGAAGTTGAACTTCTAAATGGCTAAGTTAACAAACAATGGCTGAGTGCCGTAACGATGGCTTTCTGGTGGGCTTTGCGGATAAAACGGCCGTTATTCTCGCTCTGTGTTCTTTCTGATCCGTGTCAAAAATGGTGGGAGCAAAACGGCCGTTTTCCCCTCTCTCTGCAACGTTTCCGGCACAAAGCGGCCAAAGATGCCTGCCGCTAAAAAGCCGGTGGACGACATGACCACAGCAGCCACGGGCAGGGCAAACCAGCCCGCCACAATCCCCACGAACAGCGGTCCCACCGTCCCCCCCATGTCGCCAATGAGCCGCCATAACCCCAAAAACTCGCTGCGCCCTTCCTGGGGAGCTAGATCTGCCCCAATGGTGAGCATGGTGCCGGAACTAAGGCCATTGGCAAGGCCGATGAAAGAGGCAACGGCCGTTAACGACCAAAATCCCGTTGTCAGCGGAATCAGTGCCACGCCCAGCCCCTGGAAAAAGAAGCTTGGCACCACGGCAAACTTGCGCCCCAGCCGATCCATAATCATCCCCGCCGGGTAGAACATGGACATATCAATGGCCGAGCTAATGCTGTCGAGCAGTCCCACAGCGGCCACATCCAGCCCCAGCACTTCGGCGGCGTAAAGCGGGATGATGGCGCGGCGGGTGGCGCGGATGCCTTGGGCCATCAACTGCCCCAGCCCGGCCGTGGTCAAAATGGTGCGATGCTCGGCCATCGTGCCAACCAGTTGCTGCACATAGTCGCTCAAGCGTTCGTCGCTGGGGCGTTTTTCCGGTGTATCCAGAGGAACCCACAGCCAAACTGCTAGCAGTGCCGCCACACAGAATAGCCCCATCAGGGCAAACGGCACATGCAAGCCATAAGTAGCAGCCACCAAGCCGCCGATGGTTGGCCCAATAAAGAGACCGGTGCGGTTGATGCCGCCATACAGGGCTACCGCCCGTCCCCGCGTGCCAACGGAAACATGGGTGGTAATGTAGGCATGGCGGGCGATGCCAAAAATGGCAATGCCAACCCCCGCCAGCAGTTGGCAAAGCAGAGCCGTGACGACGCTGTTGGCGGTAAACATGGCAATGTAGGCCACAATGGTTGCCACAAGGCCACCGATCATCGTTTGCTTTTGCCCAAATGCCCGCAAAATCATGCCGCCGGGCAGTGCTGCCAGCAGCATCCCTAACGGCCTGCCGGCCAAGATCAGACCCACCGCCGCATAGGCCGCCCCCAACTCCCGCGCATACAGCGGCAAGGTGGGGTTGCTGATGCCTTCAACAATGGCGGTTAGCAGGCCAGGCAAATACAGGGGGAGGATGAGGGCGTTGTTGCGGATGGCAACGAGGATGTTTTTAACGGACATAGATGATGGTTGGTAATTGGTAATGTCGTTTCACGACTACTTTGTATACGGTAATCGGTAATCAGTAATCGGTAATCAGTGTGAGCTAACTGATAACTGATAACTGTTTACTGTTTACTGTTTACTGCTTCTTCTGGCGCAGGAACCAGCTATAAAGTTCGGGGTCATCGTAGGTGATGGTCCAGGAGTCGTGGTTGAGGTTGGGGTAGATGGTGAAGCGGATGGGGGCGGTGCCGTGGGCTTGGTGGAGGGTCTCGATGAGAACGGCCGTTTCCGATAGCGGCACAATCTCATCCTGCGCTCCGTGGAATGCCCACACGGGAGTGTCTTTTAGTGCCACCACCCGATCCGGGAAGCCAAAAAACCAGCCGCCCCCACCGCAAATGGGAGCAACGGCCGCAAATAGGTTGGGGTACGTCGCCGCCAAATTCCAACTGCCATAGCCACCCATGCTTAAACCAGTCAGGTAGAGACGGCTGGGGTCTATGGGATGGGTGGCAACCAGTTCATCCACCAACGCCTTCAGCGCATCCACCAGCACGGACCAAGTGGTGAGGGCAGGGCATTGGGGCGAGGCGACAATAAAGGGAAAATCCGGGTCACCGTCAATTACCTTGGGCAACCCGTGCAGCCATATCAGGTCAAGATCGTCGCCGCGCTCTCCAGCACCGTGCAAGAAGAGGATAAACGGCCGTTTTTCCCCATCCTCCACCCCCGGCGGCAGATGCAGCAGGTAGTTCAACGCGGTTGTCTTGCTAATCTGGGTCGTAAATGTTTTTGCTTGTTGCGTCATAAAATCCTTTAGAGATTGGAGGTTGGAGATTGGAGATTGATGAAAGGTGGCAATCTCCA